>NZ_JBSWXU010000166.1:0-11148 GCF_056160785.1 Mycobacterium sp. ABE4_509
GGGCCGGTGGTGGCGGGGGCGGCGGCTCCGGGGACTCGGTGACGGTGATGGTCTCCGGGGGCGGCGGGGGCGGCGGCTCCTCGGTCGGCGGCGGGGGCGGCGGGGGCGGCGGTGTGGTGGTGGTGATCTCGTCCTGTACCGGCGGCGGCGCGCTGGTCGTGGTTTCCGGGGTGGCCAGGTTGTCGGTGTCGGTGCGGGTCACCAGCACCGAGACCGACACGACGAGCGCGATGGCCGCCACGATCGCCACCACTCCGACCACCCAGGGCCACCGGGGTGGCGGCGGCTGCTCACCGGTGTCGGCGGCGGACTCGTAGGCGTCGTAGTCGTACAGCGATGCGTCGGCGGGGACGTAGGGAGCACTGACGAACTGTTCGGACTCCGGCGCCGAGTAGGCCCGTGAGTAGTAGTCGGTCTGGCCGGTGTCGGGGTTGTCGGCACCGGCGCCGTCTCGAGTTGGTTCATCCGGGGACGGCTGGCCGCCCGGCTCCTCACCTGGGAGATCCGAGCTGCCAGAGTCCCGTCCGGGGGGATTCGGCCCGCTCATCTTCGCTTTTCCTTCTCGCCTGTTCTCCGGCGCCGGTGGTTGCCCTCACCGGCTCACGGCGCCCCGGCAACCCTACCGAACGGCGCAGTGGCGGCGAGTGACCCGGCGCGGTAGGCGGACGAAGTCATGCCCGGATTGTGACCTTGTCCCCGAGACGCCTCGCACGACGGCCGAACAGGTCAGTGCTTCTCGGGCCCCATGTGGTACTCGAACACCAGGCCGCACACCGTGGCCAGCACGAAGCACACACCGGCGACGATGAGCCACGGCAGCCACATCGCCATCCCGACCGCGGTGATGGACGCCGAGAGCGCGATCATCAGCGGCCACCAGCTGTGCGGCGGGTAGAAACCCAGTTCACCGGCGCCGTCGGCGATCTCGGCGTCCTCGTAGTCCTCGGGGCGGGTGTCCAGCCGGCGGGCGACGAACCGGAAGAAGGTGCCCACGATGAGGCTCAGCCCGGTGGTCAGGACCAGTGCGGTCACTCCCGCCCACTCGATGCCGCCGGGGGCGAACATCGCGGTGAGCACCACGTACACCACGGAGGCCAGCGCAAAGAACGCTGTCAGGAACTCGAACAACCTGGCTTCGATGTGCATACGGTGTCCTTACCTACCTGTTCGCCTGCGGGGCCTCCGGCGCGAGTTCGCCGCGCCGGCTGTCGAACGGTTCGGTCGAGATGGCCAGCGGGGGCTGGTCGATCGCCTCGAGGGCCTCGGCGTTGGTCGCCCCGGCGATGCGCTGATCGAGGTAGGCCTTGAAGTCGTTGGGCTCCACCACCCGGACCTCGAAGTTCATCATCGAGTGGTACGTCCCGCACATCTCGGTGCAGCGACCCACGAACGCGCCCGTCTCGTAGATCTCGCTGATCTGGAAGATGTTGTCGGAGTTGTTCTCTTCCGGATTGGGGATCACGTCGCGCTTGAACAGGAACTCCGGCACCCAGAAGCCGTGGATGACGTCGGCCGAGGCGAGCTGGAACTCGATCCGCTTGCCCACCGGCAGCACCAGCACCGGGATCTCGTTGGAGGTGCCGATGGTCTCGACCTCGTCGAAGTTCAGGTAGGTGCGGTCCTCGGGGTTCTTGCCGTGGATCGCCCCGTACTGCTCCTCGTGGCCTTCCCCGCCGGGTCCGGCCTCGTGCTCGGTGTCGCTGTCGACGCCCTCGGGGCCCGACGACATGGCGATCTTGCGCTCGGGCTCGGCTCCGTCGTAGCTGAACGTCCCGTCGGCGAAGTTCACGCTCTGGTAGCCGAACTTCCAGTTCCACTGGAACGCGGTGACGTCGATGACGACCTCGGGGTTGGGCTCCTTGTGCAGCATCTTCTCCTGCACCACGACGGTGAAGTAGAAGAGCACCGAGATGATCAGGAACGGGGTGACGGTCAGCGCCAGCTCCAGCGGCATGTTGTAGCCGAACTGGCGGGGGAACTCCTCGTCGTCCTTCTTCTTGCGGTGGAACGCAGTGGTCCAGAACAACAGGACGTAGACGATGGCGCCGACCACCAGTGCGGCGATCAGCGACCCGATCCACAGCTCCCTGTTGAGGTGCGCCTCGGGGGTGATCCCGTTGGGCCACCCCAGGCCGAGCACCTCGGACCAACTGCATCCGCTGACAAGGGTCGCAGTCCCGCCCAAGAGCAGGGACAATGCCACCAACTTCAGGCCGCGAGCGGACACGTTGGCGCCTCCTAGAAGTCGATGGACCGTCGGGCGGTCACACGGCTGCACTGAATACTACGCAGCGTAGACCACCACCCCGCAGGACAGCGAAGCGACCGGCAATGTGGGCCCCACCGTGCCGGTTGATGTGGTCCCCACCGTGCCGGCCGCGGCCCCCGTTCGCCGGGTTAGGCATACTGGCGCGGTGTGCGGTCTGCTGGCGCTGGTAACAGATCCCTCCACCCACCCTCCCTCGATGCCTCCCTCGA
Organism: Mycobacterium sp. ABE4_509; assembly: GCF_056160785.1. NCBI lineage: Bacteria > Bacillati > Actinomycetota > Actinomycetes > Mycobacteriales > Mycobacteriaceae > Mycobacterium > Mycobacterium sp. ABE4_509. Next base: position 2,479 of record NZ_JBSWXU010000166.1, read on the forward strand.
TGCCACCGTCGTCTTCCCCGATCGTCGACGCCGTCTCCGGGGCCACCGCCCTGATGCGTCACCGCGGCCCGGACGAGCCGGGAACCTGGACCGACGACGCGAGCGTGGTACTGGGGTTCAACCGGCTGTCCATCATCGACATCGCCCATTCGCACCAGCCGCTGCGCTGGGGGCCGCCCGAGGCGCCGGATCGCTACGTTCTGGTGTTCAACGGGGAGATCTACAACTACCTGGAGCTGCGTGAGGCGCTGCGGTCCGAATTCGGGGCCCGGTTCGCCACCGACGGGGACGGCGAGGCGATCGTGGCCGCCTACCACCACTGGGGCCCCGAGGCGCTGAGCCGGCTGCGCGGGATGTTCGCCTTCGCGCTGTGGGACGGGGTGGAGCGGGAGCTGTTCTGCGCGCGCGACCCGTTCGGCATCAAACCGCTGTTCATGGCCACCGGCCCCGGCGGCACCATCGTGGGCAGCGAGAAGAAGTGCCTGCTCGAGGTCAGCGAGCAGCTCGACCGGCTCGGTGTCGACCTGTCCATCGACGAGCGCGCGGTCCAGCACTACACGGCGCTGCAGTACGTGCCTGAGCCCGAGACACTGCACCGCGGGATCCGGCGGCTGGAGTCCGGCTGCTACGCGCGGATCAGTGCAGGCGGGCCGCCGCGGGTCACCCGGTACTTCAGCCCGACGTTCGACGCCGTGCCGTTCACCTCCGGCGCGTCCGCCGAGCAGGCCCGCTACGACGAGATCACCGCCGTCCTCGAGGACTCGGTGGCCAAGCACATGCGCGCCGATGTGACGGTCGGGGCATTCCTGTCCGGCGGGATCGACTCGACGGCCATCGCGGCGCTGGCCATGCGCCACAACCCGCGGCTGATCACCTTCACCACCGGCTTCGAGCGCGAGGGTTTCTCGGAGATCGACGTCGCGGTGGCCTCCGCCGAGGCCATCGGCGCCCGGCACGTGACCAAGGTGGTCAGTCAGTCCGAGTTCGTCGCCGCATTGCCCGAGATCGTGTGGTACCTCGACGAACCCGTCGCCGATCCGGCGCTGGTGCCGCTGTTCTTCATTGCCCGCGAGGCCCGCAAACACGTCAAGGTCGTGCTGTCCGGCGAGGGGGCCGACGAACTGTTCGGCGGGTACACGATCTACCGGGAACCGCTGTCTCTCAAACCCTTCGACTACCTGCCCAGGGGTCTGCGCAAGTCGGTCGGGAAGGTGGCCGCGCCGCTGCCGGAGGGCATGCGCGGCAAGAGCCTGCTGCACCGCGGTTCGCTGACACTCGAGGAGCGTTACTACGGCAATGCGCGCAGCTTCTCCGACGCCCAGCTGCGCGCGGTCCTGCAGCAGTTCCGGCCGGACTGGGTGCACACCGACGTCACCGCGCCGCTGTATGCGCAGTCGCGGGGCTGGGACCCGGTCGCGCGCATGCAGCACATCGACCTTTTCACCTGGCTGCGCGGCGACATCCTGGTCAAGGCGGACAAGATGACGATGGCCAACTCGCTGGAACTGCGGGTGCCGTTCCTGGATCCCGAGGTCTTCGCGGTCGCCGCACGGCTGCCCTACGACCGCAAGATCACCCGGGCGACGACCAAGTACGCGCTGCGCCGCGCATTGGAGCCGATCGTGCCCGCCCACGTGCTGAACCGGCCGAAACTGGGTTTCCCGGTGCCGATCCGGCACTGGTTGCGGTCCGGTGAGCTGCTGGACTGGGCTCAGGCGATGGTGGCCTCCTCAGGTGCCGGCGACCTGATCGATCTGCCCGCGGTGCGCACCATGCTGGACGAACACCGCACCGGGGTCAGCGATCACAGCCGCCGGTTGTGGACCGTGCTGATCTTCATGCTCTGGCACGCCATCTTCGTCGAACGCAGCGTCACACCGCAGATCAGCCGGCCGGACTACCCGGTGCAGCTGTAGCGCCGTCGAGCGACGCGACCGCGGCGAGGATCTCGGGCACCTCGCTGCGGTGTGCATAGTTCGGGTGGATGTCGATCCACCGGATGAGGCCGGCGGAGTCGACCACGATCACCGTCGGCATCGGCATCCGCACCGAGCCGTCGGCGTTGGCTTCGGCCAGGCTCATCCCCATCTGCTCGGAAACGGCGACCACCTCGTCGGAGGGCTGCATGACGATGCCCAGCGCCCCGGCGATCCGGTTGCCGGAATCCGAGACCACCGCGAAGGTCAGCTCGTTGGTCTGCGCGGAGCTCAGGGATCCGTCCGGCTTCTGCGGGCTGATCGCGATCAGTTCCACGCCGCGCGCCGTGAGTTCGGGCAGCAGCGCCGTCTGATAGGTGCGCAGCGCCATGTTGCAGTACGGGCACCACGCGCCGCGATAGAACACCACGACGGCCGGGCGCCCGGCGCGCACCGCCGACAGCAGTGCCGGCTGACCGTGGGCGTCGAGCACCTCGCCGTCGGGCAACGGTTCCCCCGGCCGCGCCGCGCCGGCGGGCACCCCCTCGCGGGCCAGCCGGCCCTGATCCTTGGTGAACGGGTCGAGCGCTCCGGCGGGCAATGCCGCGGTCATCTCGGCGATGAATGCGGCGGACTGCTCGCCGATGCTGGGAATCCGGGTCGCCATGAGAGCCACCTTCCGAAAATGGAATGACCACTCCACACAACCACCCGAATTTTGGAGTGTCAACTCCACAATCGATAGAATTTCCGCATGCTCACCTCGAAAGGCCGGGCCACCCGCGAGCGCATCGTCACCGCCGCAGCCGCACTCATGCACGCCAAAGGCGTGGCCGGCACCAGCCTCGAGGACGTCCGCGCCGAAGCCGGCGTCAGCATGTCGCAGATCTACCACTACTTCACCGACAAGCGGGCACTCATCCGGGCGGTGATCGAGTTCCAGAGCAACCTGGTGCTCGATGTGCAGGAGCAGCTGCTGTTGCGGCTGGACAGCATGGACGCGCTTCGAGCCTGGGCCGATTTCGTCGTCGAGGTACAGCGCGCCCAGGACTGCCGAAGCGGCTGCCCGGTCGGCTCGCTGGCCGGTGAGCTGGCCGATACCGACGACCCGGCCCGGGCCGATCTGGCCGTGACGTACACGCGTTGGCACCAGATCATCCGCGACGGATTGGCGAATATGCGGGCACGGGGCGAGCTGCGCCAGTGCGCCGACGTGGACGCCCTGGCCACCGCGCTGCTCACCACCGTGCAGGGCGGTGTCCTGCTCACCAAGACCCTGCGCGACGCTGCGTGGCTGCGGACATCGCTCGACGTCGTGGTCGAGCACGTCGACTCCTACGCGGTGCAGCGCCGCGATTCGGCGTGACCGCGCGGTGGGTCAGGAAAGCGCCGCAGCGATCTCCTGGCCCGCTTCGGCGCCGTAGGCGTCGGTGAGGCGCTGAATGGCCGAGGTCCGATCCCAGGTCCATTCCTGGGGGCCCGGCGCCTCGAGCACCAGCGTGGCCACCATCGAGGCCAGCTGGGCGGAGCGCTCCAGGGACAGCCCGGCGTCACGTCCGGTGAGGAACCCGGCCCGGAAGGCGTCGCCGATTCCCGTCGGATCCTGCTTGTGCGTCTCGGGCACGACGTCGACGTGGACGAACGTGCCGTCGCTGCCGACCAGGTCGACACCCTTCTCCCCCAGCGTGGTGACCCGCAGCCCGATCTGCTTCATGACCTCGGCTTCCGACCACCCGGTCTTCTGCAGCAGCAGATCCCACTCGTAGTCGTTGGTGAACAGGTAGGTCGCGCGGTCGATCAGGCGACGGATCTCCTCGCCGGTCAGCCGGGCCAGCTGCTGACTCGGGTCGGCGGCGAAGGCCAGCCCCAGTTCGCGGCACTCCTCGGTGTGCCGGAACATCGCGTCCGGATCGTTGGCGCCGATGATCACCAGGTCGGGCGCACCCGCACCGTTGGCCAGCTCGGCCAGCTTGATGTCGCGGGCCTGCGACATCGCGCCCGGGTAGAACGACGCGATCTGCGCCATGTCGTCGTCGGTGGTGCAGACGAAACGGGCCGTGTAGGCCGTCTCGGAGACCAGCACGCTGTCGCAGTTGACTCCGTGCGAGCACAGCCACTGGCGGTAGTCGTCGAAGTCGGTGCCGACCGCGCCGACCAGGACGGGGTCCCCGCCCAGCACGCCCATGGCGAACGCCATGTTGCCCGCCACCCCACCGCGGTGGACCACGAGGTCGTCGACGAGGAAGCTCAGCGACACCTTCTGCAGATGATCGGCGAGAAGCTGTTCGGAAAACCGACCAGGGAATCGCATCAGATGGTCAGTTGCAATCGATCCGGTCACCGCAATGGTCACGCAGTCTCACCCTTCTTCAGTGTGTTCAAACTCTGATATCCACCTGATCGGCGACGATGGTCGCACCGCCAGGTGCGCTAACCTGCCTCTAGTTACCTGCCCTGGCCACTGTAGAGGCCGCGGGATTCCGCCGATCTCCCCGGGAGTACATGTATGACTGGCCCGTACCCGCCCAACTACGGCGCCGGACCGGTCGGCCCCCCGACGAATCCGCAGGTATTCGGCCAGCAGGGGTACCCGGCGATCCCGCCGGTCGCCCAGCCCTATCCCGACGGTGCCGTCGGCGGAAGCTACCCGGGCGTCCCGGGGATGCTGCCGCCGCCGGTCCAGTATCCGCGCCGGGGCCGGCGCTGGATCATCGGGGCGGTGGTGGTGGTCGGGATCCTCAGCGTCGTCAGCCTGATCGTGGCGGTCGTGCTCTCGGGTGGGCCCGAGGAGAGCACCGCCACCGGGCCGTTGACCGACGCGTCGGCGCAGGCAGCCATTCAGGAGTATCTGGATGCGTTGTCGTCCGGCGACGACCAGACGGTCGCCCGGCACACCCTGTGCGGGTTGTACGACGCGGTCAAGGAACGCCGTTCAGATCTGGCGCTGGCCGGGCTGACCAGCGACGCGTTCCGCAAGCAGTACAGCAGCGCCGAGGTCACCTCGATCGACAAGCTGGTGCGGTCGTCGCCGACTCAGGCCCAGGTGCTGTTCACCATGCGGGTCGTGCCCGCCAGCAGTTCGACCCGGAACCCGTCGGTCGACGGCGAACAGCAGGCGGTCGCCCAGCTGCTGTCCCTGGACGACGAGATTCTGGTGTGCTCCTACCTGCCCCGCACCGCGGGGCAGTACTGAGAGCCGCTCAGTTGAACGAATCGCCGCAGGCGCAGGAGCCGGTGGCGTTCGGGTTGTCGATCGTGAAGCCCTGCTTCTCGATGGTGTCGACGAAGTCGATGGTGGCACCGGAGACATACGGTGCGCTCATCCGGTCGACGGTGAGTTCCACGCCGCCGAACTCGACCGTCAGGTCACCGTCGAGGTTGCGGTCGTCGAAGAACAGGTTGTAGCGCAGGCCGGCGCAACCACCCGGCTGCACGGCGATCCGCAGCGCGAGGTCGTCGCGGCCCTCCTGGTCCAGCAGCGCCTTGGCCTTGGCCGACGCGGCATCCGTCAGGATCACGCCGTGCGCGGCGTCGGTGGCTGTGCCCTCTTGCGTGGCTGCCTGAACAGCCGACTCGTCCTGGACAGTCATGAAATCTCCTGTGTGGATGTACGTGGGTGGAGCCCGTCACGCCTGTGGGCCCACTCGGTCAACGGTACCTTGTCCCGGCGCTATTCCCCATCGATCGTAGGGGCCGCGGCGGCGTCTCGCCGGTGACGTCACCGATACTGCGCGGCCACCTCGGCAGCCAGGCTGGTCAGCTGGTTTTCGGCGTCCTCGATCGCACGCTGCACGGATCCGGCGTGGTCGGTGATGGAGAACGCCGAGGAGATCCCCGCGTCCTGCAGCGCAGCGGGGTCGAGGGTCACCTGGCCGGCGAGCACCAGCACCGGTGTCCGGTGTGCACGGGCGCCCGCGGCCAGCGCGCTGACGACCTTGCCGTGCAGCGACTGGTCGTCGAACCGGCCCTCCCCGGTGATGATCAGGTTCGCCGCGGCGACGTCGGCGGCCAGGCCGGTGTGTTCGGCGATGATCGCGGCCCCCGATTCCCGGCGGCCGCCCAGCGCGATCAGCGCTGCGCCCAGACCTCCGGCCGCACCGGCGCCCGGATCGTCACTGATGGTCCGGCCGGCCAGCGCGCCGAGTTCGTCGGCCCAGTCGGTCAGCCGTTTCTCGAGGACCGCCACGGTGTCCGGATCGGCGCCTTTCTGGGGACCGAACACCGCGGCGGCACCCATCGGCCCCAGCAGCGGATGCTCGACATCGCTGGCGACGATCAGCTCGACGCCGTCGAGCAGCTCGTGTGCCGCGGTCAGCCCGCCCAGCGCCTCGACCATGCCGCGGCCGCCGTCGGTGCTTCCGCTTCCGCCGAGGCCGATGACGATGCGTCCGGCGCCGGCCGCCCGGGCCACCGCGATGAGCTGACCCACTCCCGTGGTGTGCGCCTCCAGCGCGGTCCGCACCGTCGGCGGACCACCCAGCAGCGCCAGCCCGCACGCCTGCGCGCATTCGATGTAGGCGGTCACCGGCGGACGGAGGTCGAGCACCCACTGGGCCTCGACGGCCTGGTCCAGCGGACCACTGACGGTGGCGGTCCGGCGCCCGCCCAGCCGGCTTTCGAGCACCTCCACGAACCCTGGGCCGCCGTCGGACTGGGGCGCCAGCGCCAGCTGGTCGCCGGGCCGGGAGCGGCGCCACCCCGCCGCGATGGACTGCGCCGCCTGCACCGCGGTCAGGCTGTCGCCGAAGCAGTCCGGCGCGATCAGTACATGGATAGAGGCGGGGTCGGAGGTACTGGCGGTCATCCACGGCAGACTATGGCTCGGCCACGACCCCGTCCACCGCACCGCACACCGGGGACGGGGGTGTCTGGGCGCCGCACCGAGAAGTAACCTGGGGGGCGTGAAGCTGCTGGGCCGAAAGAAGGACGACTCCGAGGGTGCGGGCGATGACGGCACCGACCCCCGTGACAGTCACGACAACGATGTCGAGCTGACCGACGACGGTGGCCGTACGGCGACCGCGCCCAAGGGCCGTCCGACCCCGAAACGCAGCGAGGCCACCCGGAAACGGGGCCCGGTGGCGCCGGCACCGATGACCTCGGCGGAGGCACGGCGGCGCCGCAAGGAGTTGCGCGGACCCAAGCTGTCGCGCGAGGAGCGCAAGGTCGATCGGGCCGCCCGGCGCTCTGAGATGTCCGAGCGCCGGGAGCGGATGATGGCCGGCGAGGACGCCTACCTGCTGCCCCGCGACCAGGGCCCGGTGCGGAAGTATGTGCGCAACGTGGTCGACGCCCGCCGAAACCTGCTGGGTTTGTTCATGCCGTCGGCGCTCGGGTTGATCTTCGTCATGTTGGCGGTGCCGTCGGTGCAGGTTCAGCAGCTGCTTTCACCGGTGATGCTGGTGCTGGTGATCATCATGGTGATCGACGGGTTCGTGCTGGGCCGCAAGGTCAACCGGATGGCCGACGAGAAGTTCCCCGACAACACCGAGACGGGCTGGAAGCTGGGCTTCTACGCGGCCAGTCGGGCCTCCCAGCTGCGCCGCATGCGCGCTCCGCGACCTCAGGTCGAGCGCGGCGCCAACGTCGGCTGAACCTTCGGTGAGCTACTTCGGCGCGATCCCGGCCCCCGACCCGGACGCCGCGGCCGACGCGCGGGCACGCCAGGCCGTGTTGACCAAGCCGGCCGGCTCGCTGGGGCGTCTCGAGGACCTGTCGATCTGGGTGTCGGCATGCCAGGGCGTCTGCCCGCCGCGGCAGTTCGACCGGGCCCGGGTGGTGGTGTTCGCCGGCGATCACGGTGTGACGGCGGCCGGGGTGTCGGCCTACCCCGCCGAGGTCACCGCGGCGATGATGGCCAACTTCGTCGCCGGCGGGGCGGCGGTCAATGCGCTCGCCGAGGTGGCCGGGGCCGGTGTGCGGGTCGTCGACATGGCGGTCGACACCGCCGAGCCGCTCACCGCACAGATCGGCGCCCACAAGATCCGGCGGTCCAGCGGCAACATCGCCGTCGAGGACGCGCTGAGCCCCGATGAGGTCGTCGCCGCGGTCGAGGCCGGCAGGCGGATCGCCGACGAAGAGGTCGACGCGGGCGCCGATCTGCTGATCGCCGGCGACATGGGTATCGGCAACACCACCGCGGCGACCACGCTGGTGGCCGCGCTGACCGACTCCGAGCCCGTCGAGGTGGTCGGCCGCGGCACCGGTATCGACGACGCCGGCTGGGCCCGCAAGACCGCGGCGATCCGCGACGCGCTCTACCGGACTCGCCGGCTGTCCGCGGACCCGATCGCGTTGCTGCGGATCTGCGGCGGCGCCGATCTGGCCGCGATGACGGGTTTCTGCGCTCAGGCCGCGCTCCGGCGCACCCCGGTCCTGCTCGACGGTGCGGTGGTGACGGCCGCCGCGCTGGCCGCCGAGCGGTTGGCCCCGGGGGCCCGGCAGTGGTGGCAGGCCGGTCACCGGTCCACCGAACCGGTGCATGCGCTGGCGCTGCGTCATCTCGACCTCGATCCGATCGTCGACCTCGGTATGCGCCTCGGCGAGGGGTCGGGGGCGTTGGTCGCGCTGCCGGTGCTGCGCGCGGCCGTGGCGACGCTCGCCGTGATGGCGACTTTCTCCGAGGCCGGGATCAGCGCGGCGCCAGCCGAGGATTAGCGGCGGTGATCCGTGCCCTGGCAGGGGCGTTCGCGTTCGCGACGGTGTTGCCGACGCCGGCCGGCCGGACCGCGCACGCGGGCGGCGGGGTGATGAC
>NZ_JBSWXU010000167.1:0-11079 GCF_056160785.1 Mycobacterium sp. ABE4_509
GCCCTCGACGGCCGTATCCGGCGGCGGGGGCGGTGGTTCGGGCGCGGGCTGGGCCTGGGCGACCCCGGGCAGCATCAGAGCTGCCGCAGTGGCACCCGCCAGCGCCGCGAGCCCGAGAGACTTCGGGAGGCCCCTGCGTCGGTGGCGATGCTCGTCCGGCTGATCCATGTGCACGAAACTACATTGTCGCGCCCCTGACGCAAGTGAGAGTTGTGCAATAAATGCAGAGTTGAGACATTGCTGTGAACATTCAACGCCGTAATGGGGCTATTCTGGGAGGTTGCTGGCATGACGAAGCCCCCACGCGGGGCGCAGGGGTGTGTCCGATATCGCCGGCGCCGTCGGGGAGGTCGGCCCGCAATTGTGTGTCACCGATTGATCGCCCACGACCGGGGTGTCGTTACCCCGGCGGTTTCCGGCGCTCCCGGGGCCGCGGCGCGCCGAATTTCACCACCTAGCTACTGTCCAGTAACATCGACGGTGCTCGCTGGTGGTTCAGCGTTGAACACGACAGGAGGTCCGCCGATGGATGTGCTGATCACGGGGTGCGATACCGACCTCGGGCGCACGATCGCGCACAGCTTCTCCGGCGCCGGCCACGATGTGGTTCTCGCCGGTGCCCGTCGTGACGAGCTCGAGGTGCTCGCCAAGGAACTCGACATCGCCGACGCGAAGACCATCGTGTTCGACAACACCGACCCGGCAACGCTGGTCGCGGCACGCGAGCGCTTTCCCGCTCACCTCGACACGGTCGTCAACGTTCCGGCGCCCACCTGGCAGGCCGGCGACCCCCGCACGTACACGCTGGCCGACCACGCCGCCGAATGGCGCAACCACTTCGACACCAGCCTGGTATCGGCGATGCTGACCGTCCAGATCCTGGGCGACCATCTGCGTTCCGGCGGCTCGATCGTCACCGTGATCCCGGATCCCGCCCGGGAGGGCAGCTCCGGCGCAGCGGTGAAGGCCGCCATCTCCGAATGGACGGCGGGTCAGGCCCATCACTTCGGGACCCGGGGCATCACCGTCAACGCGGTCGCCGCCGGGCGCGGCGTCGAGCCCGGCTACGACGGCATGGGCGACACGACCCCCACGGTGAACGCCGAGATCGCCCGGCTGTCGCTGTTCCTGGCCACCCCGGCCGCCCGGCACATCACCGGCCAGACGCTGCACGTGAGCCACGGAGCGCTGGCCCACTTCGGCTGACCCGCCCACGGGCCCGGGTGAACAGCCCAGCCGCCCGCGGTATTCCGCGCTTCGCCCCCGGTGAAACCCACCTCGGTGGATGTCGCTGGTTGCGTAGGGTCGGAGAAGTGACGAAACTCGGACTTCAGATCAACAACTTCTCGTACGGCGCATCGGGTCAGGCTGACGTCGCCGACCTCTTCCCCACCGTCGTGGCGCAGGCCCAGGAGGCCGACGCCGCCGGGTTCGACTCCGTCTTCGTGATGGACCACTTCTATCAACTCCCCGGTATCGGGACCCCCGATCAGCCGATGCTCGAGGCTTACACCGCACTCGGCGCGCTGGCCGCAGTCACCGAAAACGTCTCGCTGGGCACGCTGGTGACAGGGAACACCTACCGCAACCCGACCCTGCTGGCCAAGAACATCACCACGCTCGACGTCATCAGCCAGGGCCGCGCGATCCTCGGCATCGGCACGGGCTGGTTCGAGCTCGAGCACGATCAGCTCGGCTACGAGTTCGGCACCTTCACCGACCGGTTCGACAAACTCGGTGAGGCGCTGCAGATCATCCTCCCGATGCTCGCGGGCGAACGGCCGACCTTCGGCGGCAAGTACTACCGCACCGAGGAGGCGATGGCCAATCCGCGCTTCCGCCAACATATTCCGCTGTTGATCGGTGGCAGCGGTGAGAAGAAGACCATCCCGTTGGCCGCCCGGCACTTCGACCATCTCAACGTCATCGCCGGATTCGACGAGCTGGCCCGCAAGCTCGAGGTGGTCGAGAAGAGCTGTGCGGCCATCGGCCGCGACCCGGCCACCCTGGAGACCAGCATGCTCGTCGGCGCCGTCGTCGGGGACGGCATCAGCCCAGACATGATCCCCGACGATTTCAAGCAGCGCATGGTCGTCGGCAGCGTCGAGCAGATCGCCGAACAGATCAAGACCAAGGTGCTCGACACCGGCATCGACGGAGTGGTCGTGTTCGTGCCGACCCAGACCGTCGGCTACCAGCCGGGGCAGATCACCGCGCTCGGCGAAGCGCTCAAACCACTCGTCTCCGGGTGAACACCTGGTGTGGTGGGGCGGCTCACCGCGCTAGCGGGAAGGTCGGCCACTAACCTAGAGGTTGTACGAGACGGGAAAACGTCCGCGAGGAGCAGCAATGAGCCATCCCGGTGCAACCGCATCCGATCGGCACAAGGTCGTCATCATCGGATCGGGGTTCGGCGGTTTGACCGCGGCCACCCAGCTCAAGAAGGCCGACGTCGACATCAAGCTGATTGCCCGCACCACCCATCATCTGTTCCAGCCGCTGCTGTACCAGGTCGCGACGGGCATCATCTCCGAAGGTGAGATCGCTCCCCCGACCAGGGTGATCCTGCGCGACCAGAAAAACGCGCAGGTGCTCCTCGGCGATGTGACCCGTATCGATCTGGAATCCAAGACGGTGCGTTCGGAGCTGCTCGGCCACACCTACGTCACCCCGTTCGACAGTCTCATCGTGGCGGCCGGCGCGGGACAGTCCTACTTCGGCAACGACCACTTCGCCGAGTTCGCGCCGGGCATGAAGTCGATCGATGACGCCCTCGAACTCCGTGGGCGCATCCTCGGCGCCTTCGAACAGGCCGAGCGGTCCAGTGATCCCGCGCGCCGGGAGAAGCTGCTGACCTTCGTCGTCGTCGGGGCCGGCCCCACCGGTGTCGAAATGGCCGGTCAGATCGCCGAACTGGCCGACCACACGCTCAAAGGGGCGTTCCGGCACATCGATTCGACCAAGGCCCGGGTCATCCTGCTCGACGCCGCCCCCGCCGTACTTCCCCCGATGGGCGAGAAACTCGGCAAGAAGGCCCAGGACCGACTGGAGAAGATGGGCGTCGAGATCCAGTTGAACGCGATGGTGACCGACGTCGACCGCAACGGCATCACCGTCAAGGATCCCGACGGAACCATGCGCCGCATCGAGGCGGCCTGCAAAGTCTGGTCGGCGGGGGTGTCGGCCAGCCCGCTGGGGCGTGATCTCGCCGAGCAGTCCGATGTCGAACTCGACCGCGCCGGGCGCGTCAAGGTGGAGCCCGACCTGTCGATTCCGGGTCACCCGAACGTTTTCGTCGTCGGTGACATGGCCTTCGTCGACGGCGTACCCGGGATGGCGCAGGGTGCGTTGCAGGGAGGCAAGTACGTCGCCAAGGCGATCGAGGCGGGGCTCAAGGGCGCCGACCCGGCTCAGCGTGAGCCGTTCAGCTACTTCGACAAGGGCTCGATGGCGACGGTGTCTCGCTTCAACGCGGTCGCCAAGGTCGGCAAGCTCGAATTCGGCGGCTTCATCGCCTGGCTGGCGTGGCTGGTCCTGCACCTGGTCTATCTGATCGGCTTCAAGAACAAGATCGTGACGCTGATGTCGTGGACGATGACGTTCCTGTCGACCAAACGTGGTCAGCTCACGATCACCGAGCAGCAGGCTTACGCCCGAACCCGGATCGAGGAACTCGAGGACATCGCCGCATCGGTGCAGGACACCGAGAAGGCGGCCAGCTAGCGGCTGGCCGGCTGCCTCAGAGCCGGTCGCCCTGCCAGGTGCTCAGGCAGCCTCCCCCGGCCAGTGCCAGCGTCACTCCCTCGGTGCTGACATCGGTTCGGGGATAGTGCAGTTCGCTCACGCAGGCCAGCGGCGCGGCGATCCCATCGTCGGCCACGGACCCGCTGCCGAGCTCCACCCGGTGCCGCAGCAGCGGTGTCCCGTCGACGTCGGCGTGCAGGGTTCCTGACCAGAAGCCTTCCCGCTCACCGGTTCTGCCGATCTGCACGCGTTCGCGCAATCGCACACTGCCGTGGTCGGACAGTGTGAGCCGGGTGGTGGACAGGTGCCGTGACGAGGCCGCGACGATCGTGGGTAGCGGGTCCAGGTCGAGGTCTCCGGCGACCTCGAGTGTCCACACCGCGTGCGATTCCGCGGTGGCCGCGCCGGGCAGGGCGACCGTTGCCGCTGCGGTCCGCACCTGCAGCCGTGCGCCCGGCTCCACCACGACCCGCAGGTGCATCGAGTCCCCGCCCAGCGGGGTGGCGGCTGCCGAGACCAGATGCACGGTGTCGCGACCGGTGCGGCGGGCCGCGACACCGCCGGCGCACTCGAGGTGGGGCGCCCGGTCACACCTGGCGACGATGACGACGGTCGAGCGCATCTACACGGCCTGCGCGACCCGCAGCTGCTCACGTACCCAGTCGAGTACCGCCGTGGCCGCCGGATCCTGGGTCAGCGAGATCAACGCGAAGGGGCGCTCACCGCGCACGGCCCGGGAGTCGCGCCGCATCACGTCGAGGTCGGCGCCCACCATGGGTGCCAGGTCGGTCTTGTTGATCACCAACAGGTCCGAGAACGTCACGCCGGGACCGCCCTTGCGGGGGACCTTGTCCCCGCCGGCCACGTCGATGACGAAGATCTGCACATCGACCAGGCCCGAGGAGAAGGTGGCCGTCAAATTGTCGCCGCCGGACTCCACCAGGATCAGGTCGAGCTGGTCGTGGGCGGCGATCAGGTCGTCGATGGCGTCCAGATTGGCGGTGATGTCGTCGCGGATGGCGGTGTGCGGGCAGCCGCCCGTCTGCACCGCGGCGATCCGGTCGTCGGGCAGAACGGCATTGCGGCGCAGGAAATCGGCGTCCTCGGTGGTGTAGATGTCGTTGGTCAGGACCGCCAGCGACAACTGGTCGCGCAGTTGCCGGCACAGCGCGGCGACCAGGGCCGTCTTGCCCGACCCGACGGGTCCGCCGACACCGATGCGCAGCGGCTCCCCCGGCCGGCGAACCCGGCGTGGCCGGTCGGCATGGTCATGGGGCTGGCCATCGAGGAAATGCGGTGGCAACGGGGGCTCCTTCTCTCGCGGATCTCACGAAGCGAACAGCGGGCGTTCGCGCTCCAGGTGTCGCTGGGCCAGAACGTCCAGCAGTGGATCGGACAGGTCGGCGAGGTCCTTGGTGGCCTCGGCGGCGGTGTGCTCACACAGTTGCGAGAACTCGAACGTCAACGCCGCGACGTCGCCGGGGTCGAGCGCGAGGAGCCGCTGTGCGGCGGTGGCCGAGCCGGTCATGGTGGTGTAGACGACCCACAGTGCGGTGTGTTCGGGTGCCAGTGTGGCTGCTGCCCCGACGGCTCCGGCGGCCACCGCCAGATGTGGTGTCCTGCCCAGGGCATCCCAGTTCTCCCGCGGCCAGACCCGGCGGGCCAGCCGGACCAGCCCCCGGCCCTGTGCCCGGGAGGCCTGTCTGGCCGCCGGGGCGGGTGTGCGGGCATCGGTCTCGGCGTCGCCGCTGCCACCGGCCGCCGCCGAGAGCCCGCCGGCGTGCACGGCTGCCGCGATCGAGGCGCTCACCAGTCCGGTTGTGCGTATCCGGCGCCGCAGGTAGGCCGCCAGCGTGGTCAGGTCGACGACCAGACCACTGGTCACCGCCTCCTCGACACCCCCGGAATGCACGTGACCGCCGGTCGGCAGCCGCGAGTCGGCCAGGGCGAGCAGCGCCGAGAAACCCGCGAGATCGGTCATCGAGACAATCAGAACAGGAAATAGCGCTGCGCCATGGGCAGTTCGGTGGCGGGCTGTTCCTGCCACACCTCGCCGTCGATGCGCACCGTGAACGTGTCCGGGTCAACCTCGATGACGGGTTGGGCGTCGTTGAGCGGCATCTGCGCCTTGCCGACATTGCGCACGTTGTTGACCGGCACCAGCCTGCGGTTGACCGCGATGCGGTCGGCCAGGCCGTCCTCGACCGCGTCGGGCGCGACGAAATGCACCGAGGTGTTCGCGGCGACGGCAGGGGCCGCTCCGAACATCGGCCGGGGCAGGACCGGCTGGGGAGTCGGGATCGAGGCGTTCGCGTCGCCCATCGCCGCCCAGGCGATCGTTCCGCCCTTGAGCACGGCATGGGGACGCACCCCGAAGAACGCGGGCTCCCACAGCACCAGATCGGCGAGCTTGCCGACCTCGACCGAGCCGATCTCGTGATCGAGTCCGTGGGCGACCGCCGGGCAGATCGTGTACTTGGCGACATAGCGCATCGCGCGGTTGTTATCGGCCGACCCGTCGCCGGGCAGCGCGCCGCGCCGGCGTTTCATCACGTGTGCGGTCTGCCAGGTGCGCATCACCACCTCGCCGATGCGGCCCATCGCCTGGGAGTCGCTGCCGATCATCGAGATGGCGCCGATGTCGTGCAGCAGATCCTCGGCGGCCATCGTCGAGGGCCGGATCCTGCTTTCGGCGAAGGAGAGATCCTCGGGAACGTTGGGGTTGAGGTGGTGGCACACCATCAACATGTCCAGATGCTCGTCGAGGGTGTTGACGGTGTGCGGTCGGGTCGGGTTGGTGGAACTCGGCAGCACGTTGGGGTGGCCTGCGACGGTGATGATGTCGGGCGCGTGCCCGCCACCGGCCCCCTCGGTGTGGTAGGTGTGGATGGACCGGCCCGCGATCGCGGCGAGGGTGTCTTCGACGAAACCCGCTTCGTTGAGCGTGTCGGTGTGCAGCGCCACCTGCACGCCGGCGGCGTCGGCGACGGTCAGGCAGGCATTGATGGCGGCCGGTGTCGATCCCCAATCCTCGTGCAGTTTGAAACCGGAAGCGCCGCCACGCAATTGCTCCCGCAACGCGTCTGCGCTGACGGTGTTTCCCTTACCCAGCAACGCGATGTTCATCGGCCAGGTGTCCGTCGATTCCAGCATCCGGGCGAGATGCCAGGCGCCCGGCGTCACGGTGGTGGCCTTGCTGCCTTCTGCCGGCCCGGTGCCGCCCCCGATCATCGTGGTGATTCCGCTGCCGATGGCCTCTTCCATCAGCTGTGGGCAGATGAGGTGCACGTGCGAGTCGATCGCGCCGGCGGTGAGGATCCGTCCGTTGCCGGCGATCACTTCGGTCGAGGGACCCACCACCAGGTCCGGATGCACGCCCGACATGATGTCGGGGTTGCCGGCCTTGCCGATCCCGCAGATTCGGCCGTCGCGGATGCCGACGTCGGCCTTGATGATTCCCCAGTAGTCGAGGACCACGACGCCGGTGATGATGGTGTCGGGTGCGCCGTCGGCGCGGGTGACACACGACTGGCCCATCGACTCGCGCAACACCTTGCCGCCCCCGAAGACCGCTTCGTCACCGGCGCGGCCGGGGCCGCCGCTGCGGTCCTCGGTGATCTCGATGAACAGGTCCGTGTCGGCGAGCCGGATGCGGTCGCCGGCGGTGGGTCCGAACAGGCCCGCGTAGCGGGATCGGGACAGCGCCGTCATTGCTGGTCATCCAATCTGCCTGGAGGGTCGAGGGTCAGGCCGTGCACCTCGCGGGCGCCGGTCAGCGGAACGAGGGTGACGCGCTGGGCCATCCCGGGCTCGAATCTGATCGCAGTGCCGGCGGGGATGTCGAAGCGGTAGCCCCGCGCCGCGGCCCGGTCGAACTCCAGTGCGCTGTTGGCCTGCGGGGCGTGGACGTGGCTGCCGACCTGCACCGGCCGGTCGCCGGTGTTGACGATGTCGAGTTCCAGTCGGGTGGCACCGGCGTTGATCTCGATGTCGCCGTCGCCGTAGACGATCTCACCAGGTATCACTGCTCACTCCTGCTCTTCATCGACGGCTCCTCGCCCGACGGGTCGTCGCTGCGCCGGCGTTCATGCCACCGCCCCTCACGGGATCGGGTCGTGGACGGTGACGAGCTTGGTGCCGTCCGGGAATGTCGCTTCGACCTGGACGTCGTGCAGCATCTCGGGCACACCGTCCATCACGTCGGCGCGGCCCAGAACCTCTCTGCCGCTGACCATCAATTCGGCGACGGTGCGGCCGTCGCGGGCTCCTTCGAGGATGTGATCGGTGATCACCGCGACGGCTTCGGGGTGGTTGAGTTTCAGCCCGCGTCCCTGACGGCGGCGCGCGAGTTCGGCTGCATACGAGATGAGCAGCCGTTCCTGCTCATGCGGGGTCAGACGCATAGTGGGCGATCCTGCCACGGCCGGGGGCACTCGGCAGCGCTACGCCGGGCGGGGTGTGCGGGCTCAGGCGTCGGGGATGTTCTGCAGCCGGACCTGACCGCGTGCGATGGTGCGACCGTCGTCGTCTGTGATCGTGATCAGCCACAACTGTTGCCGGCGGCCACGGTGGATGGGCGTGGATTCGGCGGTGACCGTCCCGGTGCCGATGGCGCGCAGGAAGTCGGTGTTGTTGTTGACACCGACGACGGTTCCGGTGCCGCCGCCGTTCTCGAGGAGCCAGACGTGGCCGGACACGCTGGCCACGCTTTCGACCACCGCGCAGTAGACGCCGCCGTGCACGATCCCACCGGGCTGGAGCAGCTTGTCGGTGATGGTCAGCGTTGCGCGCGCCCCGTCCGGGGTCACCTCGAGGTAGGTGAGGCCGAGCTCGGCGTCGAATCCGCCGCCGAGGCCGGTGGGAAGATCAGTCGTCACGGCTTGTGTCTACACGCAGGGCGGTTCGGGGTTGCGCCGGGGTGGACGGCCGCCGAGCGACCGGGCCGGAAATGAGGACGGGCCCCACGCGATGCGTGGGGCCCGTCCTGCGCATGGACCGGGGGTCTCTGCAGCCCTCAGAAACTCCGGCTCGGTCCGGTGGTTCGGGTGTCGTTCTCCGACTACGCCTAGCATAGGCAAGGCTTACCTAATTGAGCAAGACTTTCCCTGCCGCGGAAGTCGCCGATCGTGTCGTCCCGCGCACGGGCACGCCGAACCCGACGAGCGCGTCGAGCACCGCCTGGCCGCGCCGCATGCTGGTGACCTCGCTGGAACCGGACAGCAGCGGGATCTGGGTGGCCGCCCCGACCACCGCACCGCCGACGATGTGCCACATCGACGAGACCGACATCGCACCGTGACAGACCTCGGCGAGCTTGGCGAACAGCGGGGCCAGCGCGCGATGGCTGCGGTGGGCGATCCAGGTCGTCAATGCGGCTTCGCTGGGCAGTGCCACGATTCCGTGCTGACCCGGCCGGCCTGCGTCATACCTTGGCGGGTGGGCCCTGAAGTACGGATCGTCGGGCAGTGTCCGAAGGGTCGGATCAACGACGCCGACCCAGTCGATCGCACCCTCCGAGTCGACGTGCACCCAGAGGTTCTCCAGGCCGGTGTCCCAGGCCCGCCCCTCGAGCACCAGCAGCGGAATCACCCGGCCGACCACCACGTGGGCGAAGGTCGCCGCCAGTTGCTGGGCTACCGAGCCGGCACTGTCGGTCTCGGCGGCCCCCGCCTCGAACATGGTGCGCAGCCGGTCGGTCGTCACGATCTCGGCCAGTGGCCACCAGCGGCGCCGGGACAGGTCACCCATAACCGCGACGCCGTAGACCCGGGGGCACTCGGGGTAGAGCGCGCGGAGCCGGCGGCTCGATTCGTGAATGGGTAGCGCCCGCTTGATCGCCATGCTCGAGATGAGCGGATCGTCGACGAGGACCGTCATTGACACCTCCGACCGTGTGGAAGACTGACTTAGGTTAGCCTCACTGAATTAGGTTAGCCTTACTATAGCTACGGATCACAACACGGCTACCCCCTGTGATCGGACTCACAAATGTCGACTGAACAAGCGAATCGCGCAGCTCCGCCGCTCCCCAGGGGCTCGGCGCCAGCGAAGAGAATGGATACGACGCGCGGTAGTAATCGCGTAGTAAGCTTTGAGCTACAGCGCGTAGGAGATGAACCGAAGATGGCCAAGCTGACCCGGCTCGGGGACCTGGAACGGTCCGTGATGGACCACCTGTGGTCCGCACGCGAGCCGCAGACGGTTCGCCAGGTGCATGAGGCGCTGGCTGCCCACCGCGACCTGGCCTACACCACGATCATGACCGTGCTGCAGCGCCTGGCGAAGAAGAATCTGGTCGTCCAGCACCGCGACGACCGCGCCCACCGCTACGCCCCGACACACGGACGCGACGAACTGGTCGCCGGGCTGATGGTCGACGCCCTGGACCAGGCCGCCGACTCCGGCAGCCGCGAGGCCGCCCTGGTGTATTTCGTCGAGCGAGTCGGCGCGGACGAGGCCGATGCGCTGCGCCGCGCGCTGGCCGAGTTGGACGACAAGCACCGTCTCGACCCGCCCGCTGGCGGTCCGGGTACCGGCTGAGAGACACTTGCAGCGTGTCCGCGCTGGCCTTCACCATCGTCGCTCTGCTCCTGTCGGGGCCCGTGCCGGCGATGCTCTCCCGGGCCGCCTGGCCGATGCGTGCCCCGCGTGCGGCCATCGTGCTGTGGCAGTCGATCGCACTGGCAGCCGTTCTGAGCGCGTTCTCCGCCGGAATCGCGATCGCCAGCAGGCTGTTTCGACCCGGTCCCGACGGCCGCCCCACCGTGACCCTGGGCGGCGGAATCGACACCCTCGGCTGGCCGCTGTGGACGCTGCACGTCGTGGTGCTGGGCCTGACGCTGTTGATCGGTGCGCGGCTGAGCGCCTCGGTGCTCAACGTCGCCATCGCCACCAGACGCCGGCGCGCCCACCACCGCATGGTCGTCGATCTGTGTTCCTCCCGCGATGAGGCCGTCCCCCAGCTGCGCGGCCACTGCACCGCCCCGGTCACCGGCCACGGCCTGCGGATCCTGCACGTCGACGAGCCGCTGGCCTACTGCCTGCCCGGGGTACGCAGCCGCGTCGTCCTCAGTGAAGGCACCCTCAACGCCCTCTCCGGCAAAGAGATCGCCGCGATCCTGTCCCACGAGCGTGCCCATCTGCGGGCCCGCCACGACCTCGTCCTGGAGATGTTCACCGCCGTGCACGCCGCCTTCCCGCGGGTGGTGCGCAGCGGCAACGCGCTCTCGGCGGTCCGGCTGCTGATCGAACTGCTCGCCGACGACGCCGCGGTGCGCACCACCGGCCCGAGGCCGCTGGCCCGCGCGCTCGTCACGTGTGCATCGGGCCGCGCAC
>NZ_JBSWXU010000168.1:0-11063 GCF_056160785.1 Mycobacterium sp. ABE4_509
CTTGCCGGCCTCCTCGCGCACCCGGGCCAGCACCTGGCCCTCGTCGCGCCAGCCGGTCCAGCCCGCCAACCGGCGCGCGTACTCGTCGCGCAGGGCGTAATCCCTGATCCGGGCCACCAGCGGCACCGACCGGCGCAACGCGTCGACCTGGGCCTGCGGGTCGTTGTCGAGCACGTCGTCGGCCGGGATCAGGCTGCGCACCGCGAACTCGAACATCGGGATGCGCCGGGCCACCAGATCGCGCAGCGCGCCGTCCCCGGAGCGCAGCCGCAGATCACACGGGTCCATCCCGTCGGCGGCGATCGCCACGAACGACTTGCCGGCCACCTGCTGGTCACCGTCGAAGGCCTTCAGCGCCGCCGCCTGCCCGGCCGAGTCGCCGTCGAACACGAAGATCAGCTCGCCGCGGTACCAGTTGTCGTCCATCATCAGCCGGCGCAGCAGCGCCAGGTGGCCCTCCCCGAACGCGGTGCCGCAGGAGGCGACGGCCGTCGTCTCCCCGGCCATGTGCATCGCCATCACGTCGGTGTAGCCCTCCACGACGACGGCGCGGTGCGATTTCGCGATGTCGCGTTTGGCCAGGTCGAGCCCGAACAGCACGGAGGACTTCTTGTACAGCACCGTCTCGGGGGTGTTGACGTACTTGGCCTCCATCGGGTCGTCGTCGAAGATCCGGCGGGCGCCGAACCCGATGACCTCGCCGCCGCCGGCCCTGATCGGCCACAGCAGCCGCCGGTGGAACCGATCCATCGGACCCCGCCGGCCCTCCCGCGAGAGTCCGGCCGCCTCGAGTTCCTTGAACTCGAACCCCTTGCGCAGCAGGTGCTTTGTCAGCGAGTCCCACCCCGAAGGCGCGAAACCGCAGCCGAACCGCCCGGCGGCTTCGGCGTCGAAGTTGCGCTCGAGCAGGTACTGGCGTGCCGGCGCGGCCTCCTCGGAGCCCAGCGCCCCGGCGTAGAACTCCTGGGCTGCGGAGTTGGCGGCAAGCAGCCTGCTGCGGCTGCCCCGGTCGCGCTGGACGTTGGTGTTCGACCCACCGGTGTAGGTGACGGTGTAGCCGACCCGGTCGGCGAGCAGCTCGACGGCCTCGACGAAGGTGACGTGCTCGATCTTCTGCAGGAACGCATAGACGTCGCCGCCTTCCCCGCAGCCGAAGCAGTGGAAGTGCCCGTGGTTGGGCCGGACGTGGAACGACGGCGACTTCTCGTCGTGGAAGGGGCACAGCCCCTTCAGCGAGTCGGCGCCGGCCCGGCGCAGCTGCACGTAGTCACCGACGACGTCTTCGATACTGACCCGCTCACGGATGGCGGCGATATCGCGATCGGGGATCCTGCCCCGCCCCCGACTCGCATCGCCTGCCACCCGGCCAGTCTAGAGGTCGCGACCCGCCGACCTAGCCCGGTTGCCGTTGTTGCAGCCGAGCCTTGGTCGACAGCGGGCCTGGCTGTCAGAAGATCACTCGCAGGTGGTTGAGGTGCACCACGTCGCAGTCCAACAGCACCCGGCGCGACCGCAACGTAAACTCCTCCTCCCGCATCACCAGCAGATCGGACCGTTCCGCGCTGGCGAAGGTCGGCGGCTCACCGCGGTGATTCCAGCTCAACAGCACGTTGCTCGACACCCGCAACACACCTCGACCGACGTCGCGGATCCGGACGTTGGTGACGAAGTGCCTTGTCCGGATGGCGGAGTTCTCGGCATAGGCTGTGCCGATGTTGGCCTCCGAAACCCGGCGAACCCACAACTCGATGGTCGGTTTCGTCTCGACGGCGAACAGTCCGCGCTCAGAGTAAGCCCGAGGTGGCGCGCCGCCCCTGCTCACCGGGATCGGCACCTCGTACCGAAAATCCTCGTCGAGCCAGTTGCTCCAGGCTGCCATGTCGTCGTCGTCGAGCAACTCGGCCTCCTGCCGGTAGGCGCGCTCGACGCGATCGAGCAACAGCAGGTCCGACAACCTCGCCCCATCCACCGGCAAGCTCATCGGCCGGCCTCGGCCGCCTGCATCCGCAGCCGCGCGTCCCACTCCTGCAGGAAAGCCCGCTGCAGCACCTCGGTGTTGAGGGGCGCTACGTAGACCGAGCCCGGCAGCCGGTGCCCACCGACCTCGGCCTGGGGCCGCAGATGCGCTCCCCCGAGAAACAAGAAGTCCTCTCCGCCCGCGCGGGTGCCGACGTTGACCGACGACACCGACACCGCATTGGCCAGATCGTCGGGCTCGAATGTTCCGCTGACCCCCAGAGTTCGCACCAACGATTCCTGCGACCAACGCTTCCACTGCGCATCCGCCGCGCGGGGCACCAGGATCCACATCCAGATCTCGGTGCTCGTCGGCCCCAGCGGCTGGGCCGACCGCAGCATGACCGCCGACACGGGCGGCGCCGCTGGATCGCCTGTCGTCTCGTGAACCAGCTCGATGAAACTGAAGTTCGGGAAGAGGTTTCCCTTGCACACCACGTTGTCGCTGGCGAACCACCGCTGAGCGGGTGAGCCATGGGTGGCGAACTGCTCGGCCAGCTCGCCCGGGTAACCGGGGTAGCAGCGTCCGTCACCGTCGGACAGCTTGGTCGCCGCAATGCCGTGTCCACCAGCTGTCACCACCGAATAAGAGGTCAGCTTGGAGCCACCGGCCCCGAACACCCCCAGCTTGATCGGATTGGCGTGCAGGCTGTCGAGGTGCAGACTGTCCATCCCGAAGTTCTCCACCGACAGCTTCCAGTTGCAGCGGGTTCGCCAGCGCAGCGGCTCGCCGACTACCTCCCACCCCTGATCGGCCTTGCCGAGCAGCGCCTCGAGGTAGAAGTCCATCTCACCGAGCTCCTCAGCGAAGGGAGGAGCCTGCGAGTTCCAGGTGGCGAAAACCAGGCCCAGATACCGGGCCACCCTGGCCTTGCTGAGTCCGTGCTCGGCGACGTCGACGTCGGCGGGGAACAATCGCCTGTTCCTGATTCCGCGGAGGTTTCCCTCGGTGTCGTAGACCCATCCGTGATACATGCAGGTGAAGCGCTGCGATGATCCAGCATCGTTGCGACACAACTGTGTTCCGCGATGAGCGCACGAGTTCAGCAAGACGTTGACCGCTCCGGCCGCCGACCGGCACATGATGACCTCGTCGTCGGCCATGCGCCTCGTCACGTAGTCACCGGCGCCCGGGATCTCGCTCTCCTGGCCGATGAACAGCCAGGATCGGTTGAAGACCGCTGCCAGCTCATCCCGATAGACCTCTTCGGAGAACACACTCGAACGCGCGATCCGCCCTAACTCCGCTGCCCCGCAACGCTCATCAGTCATCGGCGATCGGCCCACCCGTCAGCACTCACCAGCAGCCATCTTGGACCGGGCGTCACCGAGCGTGTCCTGGGTGATCGTCAGCGCGTCCACCGCCACGAACCGGTCCGCGGGTTCAGTCCCGTCACGCAGGTTGTCGATGAGGGCCTCAGCACCGGCCCGACCGGTCGCATATCCGCACAGGCTGATCGTCATGTCGAGGGTCCCGGCCTCGACGGCCTCCAATGCCGGCTCTCCACCGTCGGTGCCGATGATCACGATGTCGTCCATCCCATCGACAGTGGTGTCCAGCGGTCGTCGGCGCCCCATACCAGCAACGTCGGCAGCTGCGGGCGCTCGGTGAGGAGCCGTTCGCCCTGCCGGTCCTCGTTCGCCTCGTCGTTGAGTAGTGCCGACACGGACGACAGTGCCTCCCGAGCGCCATGCGAGGAGTTGATCATCGACTCCTCCCGCACCCATGCGTCGGTAACCATGTCCGGGTCGGAGACCAGCAGAGCGAATTTCTTCCGAATCGCCTCGCTGCTTCCGTCGGCAACACCTGTCGGATCGACCTTGTTCACTTCGGGGTACTCCGAGATACCCATGGTGCCGATGAGCACGACCGCCGAAACCAGGTCGGGTCGGTCACAAGCCAACCGGGCTGCGACATGGCCACCCAGCGACGTGCCCATCACGATCACATCGCTGAGCCCGAGTACATCGAGTACGGCGGCCACGAACTCAGCGAATCCTCTTGGCCGGTAGTCGATTCCCTGCCTCTTGTCGGCGAAGCCGTGGCCGGGGAAGTCGATTGCGTAGACGTGGAAGCCGGACTCGACCAGGCCCGGCGTCACCGGAATGAACCGGTCAGCACGCGATCCCACACCGTGTAGGCAGACCAGCGGGACCCGACCACCCTGGGATTCCACCACTCGGGTGCGGATGCCGGCCGCGGTGACGGGATAGGAGATCACCGCGTCACGACCATGGCTGAACGGCTTGCCCACAGGGCCGCTCACTGAACTGTCCCCCGGGACGCGAGAGCCTCGATCTCGATCACGAACCGCTCCTCCACCAGACCTGCCACGACCAGCAGGGTGTTCGGTGGGTAGACACCCGCAGGATAGATGTCGGCGAACACCTCCTTGCGGACCTCCATGAATACCGGGATGGTCTCTCGCCCGACGACATAGGTGTTGAACTTGACGACATCGTCGAAGCTCAGGCCGGTCGCGGACAGTGCCTTGCCGACGTTGGCGAAGGCGCCACGCACCTGACCGGCCGGGTCCGGGTCGTCGGTTCCGAACTGTCCGGCTACCGCCACCAGACCGTCGGTCAGTGATACCGGCGAGTAGTCCCCGAACTTGCCCAGACCCTCGACAGTGGGAAGATAGCGAACCGCCATCAGTGATCTCCAATCATTCAGATTTCCTCAGCAGGAGGGCTTTCCGACAGCGCGGGCGCAACGTGTGCGACCGTTGACCGCAGGTGCCGCCTGATCGCCCGTTCCATGGCGTCCGGATCGCGGTTGCGCAACGCACCCAGCATTTCCGAGTGCTCGTGCAGAGCGCCCTGCGCGGGGGGCTGGCTGGACACCAGAATGCGCACATAGAACTTCGCCCGCGAAGAAAGCGTGTCGATCAGCGCGAGAAGTTCCTTGTTCGGACACGCGGCGTAGAGCCTGGAATGGAACTCCTGGTTCAGCTGCGCCCACAGAACGGGATCGGTGACTGCCGCCATCTGTTCGTTGATCCGCGCGACGTGGTCCACGTGTTCGGCGCTGGCCGCGGCCACCGCGTGGCGCCCGGCCAGCACCTCCAGCTGCTCGCGGATCTCGTAGAGGTCCAACAGTTGCTGCACCGTGGGCTTGGAGACCATCGCTCCGCGCCGGGGATCGATCGTGATGAGTCCCTCACTGGCCAGCGCGTGCAGCGCTTCGCGTAGCGGGGTCCGGCTGACGTCCAGCCGCGCGGCGAGTTCATCTTGGCGCAGTGGCACATCGGTATGAACTCCGCCGCTGATGATCAGGTCACGCAGCGCTTCGCGGACGGCGTCGCGCACAGTGCTGCGTGCGATCGGAGTGATACCGGCGCCATCGCCGGCAGAGCCCGTGTCGACGGTCATCGCGCACCGCCGGTGGACTGGGCGACCGGGTTGACCAGACTGCCCAAGCCGGAGATCGAGACTTCGACGACATCGCCGGGCTGCAGGAACTGCGGCGGATCAAACCCGATACCGACGCCCAGGGGCGTTCCCGTCGCGATGATGTCTCCGGGAAGTAGCGTCATCCCCGCGCTGATGGTGGCGATCAGGTCCGGAATGTCGAAGATCAGGTCGGAGCTCTTCGCGCTCTGGCGCAGCTCGCCGTTCACCCGTGATTCGACCAAGAGGTCGCGATGGTCCACCTCGTCGGCAGTGACCGCGATCGGTCCCATCGGACACGATCCGTCCAACGACTTGCCGAGGAACCACTGCCGGTGTGAATGCTGTAGATCGCGGGCCGTCACGTCGTTGACGATGGTGTAACCCCAGACGTGCGACATCGCGTCCTGGGTACTGATCGCGGTGCCGCCGGCGCCGATGATCACAGCGAGCTCGGCTTCGTAGTCGAGCTTGCTCGTGAGCCCGCTGTGGGCGGGAATGGTGTCACCGGTGCCGATCACCGTCGTCGGCGCCTTGGTGAAGACGACCGGCCTATCTGGAATTCCCTGCCCTGCAGTGGCATTGAACCCCGACGCATCGAATTCCAGGGAATGCTCGGCGTAGTTCTGCCCGATGCAGAAGATGTTGCGTCGCGGCGCCGGGATGGGTGCGGTGAGCGTCACACTGTCCGCCGGCACCGCCGCGTCCTCGAGCAGCCGGCCGGACGGGGACCCGCTGACGATGTGGTCGAGCAACCCGATCGGCTGGCCCGTCCAGTCGACCTGGTCACCGCCCAGCAGCGGAATGACCCTGTCCCCGCTGAGCACTCC
This sequence comes from Mycobacterium sp. ABE4_509, assembly GCF_056160785.1. Lineage (NCBI taxonomy): Bacteria > Bacillati > Actinomycetota > Actinomycetes > Mycobacteriales > Mycobacteriaceae > Mycobacterium > Mycobacterium sp. ABE4_509. Next base: position 6,237 of record NZ_JBSWXU010000168.1, read on the forward strand.
GGCCATGATTCCGCCGGAACCGATATACGACACGTATCTCACGCCTGCGCCTCCTCGAGTGTGGACAACTGGGACCGCCGTTGCATGATCACGCCGCAGCGGTCGTGCGGGCCCCGGCCGGAACGGTTCGCACGCCCTTGTTCAGTCCGTTCTGGAAGGCCCGCGTCCCCGATACCGAACGCAGCAGCCGCCCTCGTATCCGATCGGCCGGCTCCGGCACCTTGGACAGCACGAAACCGTAGAGATACGACCACCATTGAACGTGATTGGTCAGCGCCCTGTTTTCCTTCTCCCACTGCGCAAGCGCCGCGGGAACATCACTGTTGCGTTCCAGCGCCATCGCCAGAGCCATGGCGTTGATGAACGCCGTGTTGGCCGCCTGCCCGAGGTTGGGCGGCATTGCATGGGCGGCGTCCCCGATGACGGCGGCATGTCCTTTCGACCACTGCCGGCAACGCACGTTGACCAACCGGTCCCAGCGGCTGGCTTCGGCGAACCGTTCGACCAGATGGGATGCCTGCGGGAAAGCCGTGCTCCACAACTCGCGGTCCACCGGCATGGTGCTGGCGCGGTCGTCGGAAACCGGAGCGCTGAGGAAGATGTAGTCCTGACCGTCGGTGCAGGGGTTGTACAGCAGGCGCCGTGGCCCGTGCCAATACTCGATGATCGTGTCCTCCGGATCGCCTTCCTTGCGGTCGATCATCATGCGGATACCCGCCTCGACCCCGAAGTCCATCCACGCCGTCGCCGAGATCGACTCGCGCAGGCGGGAGTACGCGCCGTCAGCGGCGACCACCAGATCAGCCTTGTGCCGCGCACCGTCGGCCATCTCGATCTCACCCTCTGTGGTGATGCCGACGACGGTCGACGACGTCTTGATCTCCACCCCGAATGCGACGGCCTGTGCTATCAGGGCCTCGTAGAGGTCGGCGCGGGGCGGCAGCAGCAGCCGGTCCTCAGCGGTGGTCGGCCGCGACATGAGCACCCGCCCGTTCGGGTCTGCGATGCGCCACTCGGCGATGGAGCGTGCCCGGGCCACGGCCTGGTCATAGGCGCCGACGACTTCGAGGGCCCGCAGGCCACTTTCCCAAATCCAGATTCCCGCACCGAACATCCGCAGATCGTCGTTGCGCTCGTGGAGTCGAACCCTCCAGCCGAGCTGAGCGAGCCTGGTGGCCAGCAGCAATCCGGACAGACCCGCGCCGGCGATCTCGGCGGTTCTGGGCATGGTGTTCCTCGGTCGTCGACAGCTGTTGGATATCGGACCCCGGGTTTTGGATCCAGAATCCGAGACTGCGGGTGCATCCCCGCCTCGGCAACTCCAACACCGAGATCGACTCCTGCACCCCTGCTCAGCGCGTTTGTATCTGGGGCGTAAATCGGCGTGTTGGAATCTGTGCCGCCCGGGCCCACCGGGCATCCTCGGACCGAGGGTGGCGCGCGCCGACGCGGTCCCTAGCGCCCTCCGTACAACCGTTCGAGCCGGCCTTCGGTGAACGACGCGACCTGGTCGATCACCACCCGCAGCCGGGCCGCGTCGTCGGCGGCGGCGTGGAACTCCGGGGCGAACAGCGGATCCAGCGTCGCCGGCGCCCCCGAGAGCACGAACTGCACCGCAGCCTTGATCTGATCACGCTGGCGGGCCTGCAGCTCCAGATGCCGCGGGTCGGACATGATGAACTGCAGCGCCAGGATCTTGAGCACCGCCACCTCGGCACGCACCACGGTGGGGACCTCCAGGCCGGCCTGGTAGCGCACCAGCCGTCCGGGACCGGCGGAGTTCCGGGTGGCCGCGATCGCCGAGGAGGCGAACCGGCCGACCAGCTCACTGGTCATCGTCTTCAACGCCACCGACGCGCTCAACGTGCCGTCGTACTTGCCGATGGCCGCAACCGTGGGCAGTTCCGAGAGCCGCTCGGCTGCCTCCACCAGGTCGGCGGCCGCCAGTCCCCCGCCCATGCCGTGCGACTGGCCCAATCTGCCCAGCGCGCCGACCGCGTCGTCGTCACCGAGGACCCTCAGGTCGATCCGCCCCGAAATCACCCCGTCCTCGACGTCGTGAACCGAGTAGGCGACGTCGTCGGCCCAGTCCATGATCTGCGCCTCCAGGCACGGCCGGCGATCGGGCGCGTCCCCGCGCATCCACGCCGCCATCGCGGCGTCGTCGGGATAGAACCCGAACTTCCCACCCTCCGGAGGCCGGTACCACGGGTACTTCGTCACCGCGTCCAACGCCGCCCGGGTCAGGTTCAGACCCGCGCTGCGGGGTTGATCACCCTGCTTGTCAAGCACTTTCGGCTCCAGGCGGGTCAGGATCCGAAAGTTCTGCGCGTTGCCCTCGAAGCCGCCGCACACCTCGCCGATCTGGTTGAGCGCACGCTCTCCGTTGTGCCCGTAAGGCGGATGGCCGATGTCATGAGCCAGCCCGGCCAGATCGACGAGGTCCGGGTCGGCACCCAGCCCGACGGCCATCCCCCGCCCGATCTGGGCGACCTCCAGCGAGTGGGTCAGGCGGGTGCGGGGGGTCTCGCTCTGCCGCGGGCCGACCACCTGGGTCTTGTCGGCCAGCCGCCGCAACGCCGCCGAGTGCAGCACCCGGGCCCGGTCCCGGGCGAAGTCGGTGCGGTGCTCGGTGTCCGTACCCGCGAGCGCGGCACCCTTCGGCGGTTCGACCACCAGGCGTTGCCGGTCGAACTCGCTGTAGGGATCCTGAGTCAGGTCTGTAGCCACCGCCGCACAGTCTGCCAGGCCGTTCGGCGACTGATCGCTGCCGGAGCAGCTCACGGCACTAGATTGGCCTGCATGCGTGTCGCTCGCCTGCTGCCCATGCTGTTCGTCGCTGCGCTGACCGCGTTGCTGAGCGCGCCGGCCGCGCTGGCCGAGCCCCCGTTCCGGGTGCCCGACTACCTCACCGACCGGGCCGGTGCGCTCACCCCCGGACAGGCCACCGAGGTGCAGAACGCGCTGTCGGGGCTCTACGACGAGCACCGCGTCCGGCTGTGGGTGGTGTTCGTCGACGAATTCGGGCAGAGCGCCACGAGCTGGGCCCGAAGCACCATGGAACTCAGTGACTTCGGCGACCGCGATGCGCTGCTGGCGGTGGCGGTGGCCGAACGGTCCTACGCGTTCCAGGTGCCCAGCGCGATGATGTCGCAGGCGGCGGCCGAGAACATCCAGATCGAGATGATCGAGCCGGCGTTGCGCGCCAACGACTTCGCCGGCGCGGCCGTCGCCGCCGCCGACGGTATCGCCGGCTCGGCCACATCGCGGACCTCGAGCCCGTCGGGATCGTCGTCGACGTCCTCGGGGGGCGGGTCGCTGGTGGGCACGGTGGTCGTGCTGGGCGGGCTGGGGCTGGCCGTGACCGGGCTGGTGTTGTGGTCCAAGCGACGCAAGCGCAAGCGCCGCGAGGATGCGTTCGAGGCGGCCCGTCGCGTCGACCCCGCCGACCCGCAGGCGCTGGCGTCGGTACCGCTGGACGCCCTGGACCGGCTGAGCAGGGAGATCGTCGTCGACGTCGACAACGCGGTGCGCACCAGCGAGAGTGAACTCACCTTGGCCGAGGACGAATTCAGCCCCGCCCGCACCGAACCGTTCCGCAAAGCCGTCGCCGGCGCCCGGACCGCGCTGGCGCAGGCGTTCAACGTCCGCCAGATCCTCGACGACGCCGTGCCCGAAACCCCCGAGCAGCGCCGCGACCTGCTGACCAGGACCATCGTCGCGGCCGCGAAGGCCGACAAGGAACTGGAAGCCCAGAGCGAGGCCTTCGAGAAGCTGCGCGACCTGGTCATCAACGCGCCCACCCGGCTCGACGCCATGACCCAGCAGATGGTCGCGCTGACCGCCCGTATCGAGCCGGCCGAGCAGACGATGGCCGCCCTGAGCAGGCAATTCGATGCCGCCGCACTGGTTTCGGTCGCCGACAACGTCGCCACCGCCAAGGAGCGGCTGGCCTTCGCCGACCAGAACATCGGCAACGCCCGCGCGCTGGTGGCGCGGCCGGTCGGCCAACAGATCGGGCTGGTCGACGCCGTCCGGGCGGCCGAGTCGTCACTGGGCCAGGCCAAGGCGCTGCTGGATGCCATCGACTCGGTGGGTGCCGACATCAACCGGGCGGTCGCCGCGCTGCCCGGGGCCGTCGAGGACATCGAGAACGGGATCGGCGAGGCCGACCGGCAACTGCAGCGGGGCAACACCTCGCACCGCACCGAGCTCGACGCTGCGCGCACCGCCGCGGTCGGTGCCGTCGAGGATGCCCGCGCGCACGGCGGGACCGACCCTCTCGGCGTGTTCACCCGGTTGACCAAGGCCGACGCGGATCTGGACCGGCTGCTGTCCGACGTCGCCGAGGAGCGCGCCGCGGTGGAGCGGATGAGCCGCGCCTACGACCAGGCCCTGATGACCGCGCAATCGCGGGTGCGTGGGGTCTCCGACTTCATCGACACCCGGCGCGGCAGCATCGGCCCGGAGGCGCGCACCCGGCTGGCTGAAGCGGTCCGGCAGCTGCAGGCCGCGCAGGACAAGAGGAACACCAACCTCAGCGAGGCGATCGACCACGCCAACAACGCGTCATCGCTGGCCTCCCAGGCCCAGTCGCTGGCCAACGACGACGTGCGGGCCGCCCAGCGCAACTACACCTCGGGCGGCTGGGGCGGTGGCAGCTCCGGCGGCGACCTGGGCGCGGTCATCGGCGGCATCATCATCGGCAACGTGCTCGGCGGTGGGTTCAGCGGCGGAATGGGGCGCCGGCGGCGCCGCGGCGGGTTCGGCGGCGGTTTCGGAGGAGGCTTCGGCGGCGGTTTCGGCGGCGGGCGCCCGTCGTCGTTC
>NZ_JBSWXU010000169.1:0-10730 GCF_056160785.1 Mycobacterium sp. ABE4_509
AGCTGGGGCGGCGCAACAGCGGGCCCGGCCGGCCCCGGCACCGGTCTGGCGCCCGCCGGTCTGGCACCCGCTGCGAGCAGCCCCGGGGTGTCCGGCTGGTCGGGGCTCGCCGAGCCGGCATCCTTCGGCCAGCCGGCCGACGCCGGAATCCCGGACGCGGCGAGCTTCGGTGAGGGCGTCGAGGTGCGGCTACCCGACGGCAGCGTCGTGTTGGCCCCCAACGCGGTGGCCGCCGACGCCGTTCGGCACGCCCTCACTCAGCTCGGTGTGCCCTACCGATGGGGTGGCACCACCCCGGGCGTCGGGCTGGACTGCAGCGGCCTGACGCAGTGGGCATATCACCAAGCGGGACTCGGCATCCCGCGGCTGGCTCAGGAACAGGACATCGGTGCCGCTGTCGCCGCGGGCGCGCTGCGTCCCGGCGATCTGGCGGTGTGGGACGGTCATGTCGCGATGATCGTCGGAAACGGCACGATGATCGAGGCCGGCGATCCGGTGCGGCTGTCGCCCATCCGGACCTCCAACGCCGGTCAGGGCTTCCAGGGCTTCTGGCGGCCGACCGCCTAGCCGGACGCGCGGTGCCTGGCCGAACGTCGACACCCGGTAGCTAGGCTGTGCCGCATGGCTGCTGACATCGTGCCCATCCAGCTCAAGCTGACGAAGGGCGACGTGTACACGTTGTGGGCCCCGCGGTGGCGTGCGGACGGCGACGAGTGGGAGGCGTTCCTCGGCAAGGACGAGGACTTCTACGTGTTCGACTCCGTCGCCGACCTGGTGGCCTTCGTGCGCGCCGACACCGACAACGACCTGTCGGATCACCCCGCCTGGGAGAAGTTGACCGAGGCCAACGCCCACAAGCTGGTCCCGGCCGACAAACACACCCACGACCTGGTGGGCTTCGAGGAGCTGCTCGCCGAGAAGCCCACCGAAGACAGCGTCGCGGCGCTGCTCAGCGCGCTCGCGGTGGTGTCGTCGATCGGGTCGGTGTGCGAACTGCCGGCAGTCACCAAGTTCTTCAACGGCAACCCGGTGCTCGGCACCGTCGGTGGCGGCGTCGAGGCGTTCGCCGGCCGCGCCGGCCGCAAGCGGTGGGCCGAGATCGAGAAGATCATCGCCTCGGGCTGGGACAACGTCCTGGGCGCGATCGACGACATCATCACCACACCCGACGTCGACGCCGCCGCGGCGAAGAAGGCCCAGGCCGAGCTCGACGAGCCGGCGCCGGAACCCGAGGAGGACGACGAGGACGTCGTGATCGACGACATCGTCGACACCGAGGAGGAATCCGACGACCTCACCGCCGCGGCGCAGGAGCGGGTGCTGGGCAGCGACGAGGACTTCTGGCAGCGTGTCGGCATCGACCCGGTGCGCCTGATGACCAGTGCCGGCACCTTGTTCACGCTGCGCTGCTACCTCGACGACCAACCCATCTTCCTCGGCCGCAACGGCCGCATCAGCGTGTTCGGGTCCGAGCGGGCGCTGGCCCGCTACCTGGCCGACGAGCACGACCACGATCTGTCCGACCTGGCCACCTACGACGACATCCGCACCGCGGCCACCGACGGCTCGCTGCGCATCGAGGTCACCGACGACAACGTCTACGTGCTGACCGGCATCGCCGACGACCTGGCCGAAGGCCCCGAGGCCCTGGATCGCGACCAGCTGGAGCTGGCCGTCGAACTGGTGCGCGACATCGGCGACTACGCCGAAGAGGCCAGTGTGGACGCCAAACTCGCCCCCGACACACCGCTGGGCCGGGTCGTCGCCCACGTGCTCGAGCCCGACTCCAACGGCCGGCCCAGCAGCGGACCCTATGCCGACGCAGTCGCCGAATGGGAGTCGCTGGAGTCGTTCGTCGAGTCCCGTCTGCGCCAGGAGTGATTTCGGCGTGTTCGTCGTCGCTCACCGACGAAAAGCACGCCGAAATCGCTAGCCGATGAGGACGGCGTACCGGGGCTTGATCACCTCATCGATGATCGCCAGCCGCTCGTCGAACGCGATGAACGCCGACTTCATCGCGTTGATGGTGAAGCGCTCCAGGTCGCTCCAGCCGTAGCCGAACGCCTCGACCAGGCGCAGCATCTCCAGACTCATCGAGGTGTCGCTCATCAACCGGTTGTCGGTATTGACCGTCACCCGGAACCGCAGCCGGGCCAGCCGGTCGAACGGGTGCTCGGCGATGCTGGACACCGCACCGGTCTGCACATTGGAGCTCGGGCACATCTCGAACGGAATCCGCTTGTCCCGCAGCAGTGCCGCCAGCCGGCCCAGGCGCGGGGTTCCGTCGGCGTCGAGTTCGATGTCGTCGACGATGCGCACCCCGTGGCCCAGCCGGTCGGCCCCGCAGAAGGCGATCGCCTCGTGGATCGAGGGCAGCCCGAACGCCTCGCCGGCGTGGATGGTGAACCGGGCGTTGTTGTTGCGCATGCACTCGAACGCGTCGAGATGCCGGCTGGGCGGGTGTCCGGCCTCGGCCCCGGCGATGTCGAAGCCCACCACCCCCTTGTCCCGGAACCGGATCGCCAGCTCGGCGATCTCCAGTGAGCGCGCCGCGTGCCGCATCGCCGTCACCAGGCAGCGCACCACGATCGAGTGCCCCTCGGCCGCGGCGGCCTTCTCCCCGTCGGCGAACCCGGCCAGCACCGCGTCGACCACCGCATCCAGCGACAGCCCGCCGTCGATGTGCAACTCGGGGGCGAACCGGATCTCGGCGTAGACGACGTTGTCGCGGGCGAGGTCCTCGACGCATTCGTAGGCGACCCGGTGCAGCGCATCCGGGGTCTGCATGACGCCCACGGTGTGGGCGAACGGCTCCAGGTAGCGCTCCAGCGAGCCGCTGTGCGCCGCAGTCCGGAAAAACGTCGCGAGCTTGTCCACCTCGGTTTCGGGCAGCTGGCCGTAGCCGTACCGGTCGGCCAGGTCCAGCACCGTCGACGGCCGCAGTCCACCGTCGAGGTGGTCGTGCAGCAGCGCCTTGGGCGCCTGGCGGATGGTCTCCAGAGTCAGCGGTGTGGTCACGGGATCCTCCTAGCTGCCGATCCGGTCGATGACGAGCGGACGCTTGGCGGGTGCCTCGTCACCGACGCTGTATGCGCCGTCGAGTTGGGACAATGCTGCCCCGAAACGCTGCGGCGTGTCGGAGTAGAGCGTGAACAGCGGCTCCCCCGCGGTGACGGGTTCACCCGGCCGGCGGTGGATGCGCATGCCCGCACCGAACTGCACCTGCTCGCCGGGCATCGAACGGCCCGCTCCGAGCCGCCACACCGCAAGCCCCACCGCCATCGCGTCGATGTCACCCATGGTGCCACCTCTCGGCGCGGTGATCGTCTCGCTGTGAGAGCCCCGCGGCAGCCTGTCGGACCGCAGCGAGGCCACGTCGCCGCCCTGGGCCGCGACCAGGGCGGCGAACCGGTCCATCGCGGTGCCGTCGCGCAGGGTCTGCGCCGGGTCGACGCGATCGATTCCGGCGGCGTCGAGCATCTCGCCGGCCAGTGCCAGGGTCAGCTCGACCACGTCGTCGGGTCCGCCGCCCTCGAGCACCTCCAGGGATTCGACGACCTCGACCGCGTTGCCGACCGCGCGCCCCAGCGGCACCTCCATGTCGGTGAGCAGTGCGCGGGTCGACAGACCGTGCTCGGCGCCGAGGGCGACCATGGTGTGCGCCAACTCGCGGGACTCGGCCTCGGTGGCCAGGAACGCGCCCGATCCGACCTTGCAGTCCAGAACCAGCGACCGGGTGCCTTCGGCGATCTTCTTGCTCATGATCGAGCTGGCGATCAGCGGCAGCGACTCGGTGGTGGCGGTCACGTCGCGCAGCGCGTAGATCTTGCGGTCGGCGGGCGCCAGCTCACCGGCGGCGAAGATGGCCGCGCCGAGATCGCAGAGTTGTTGGCGGATCTGGGCTTTGGGGATCTCGGCGGTGAACCCGGGAATGGACTCCAGCTTGTCCAGGGTGCCGCCGGTGTGGCCCAGGCCGCGCCCTGCGGCCTGTGGCACCGCGCCGCCGCAGGCCATCACGATCGGCACCAGCGGAATCGTGATCTTGTCTCCGACACCGCCGGTGGAGTGTTTGTCCACCAGCGCCAGTGGGCCACCACCGGCGGAGCGGCGCAGGTCGGTGAAGTCCATCCGCTCCCCGGAATCGACCATCGCCGCCGTCCAGCGGGCGATCTCGGCGGTGGTCATGCCGCGCAGGAAGATCGCCATCAGCAACGCCGACATCTGCGCCTCGGCGATGCGGCCGTGGGTGTAGGCGTCGATCACCCAGTCGATGACCTCGTCGGTCAGCACGCCGCCGTCCCGCTTGACCCGGATCACCGACGGGGCGTCCAACGCGACATCGGATCGGGGCGTGCTCACGGCGCCACCCGGGCCAGATCGTCGGGCCCGAACGCGTCGGGCAGCAGGTCGGCGAGCCGGCGCGGGCCCGACGGGTGGTCGATGAGCAGGTCGGGTCCACCGTGCTCGAGCAGGAGCTGACGACACCGGCCGCACGGCATCAGGGTGTTGCCCGCGCCGTCGACGACGGCCACCGCGCGCAGCCGGCCGCCACCGGAGGAATGCAGGGCGCAGACCACAGAACACTCCGCACAGAGACCTAGGCCATATGAGACATTCTCCACATTGCACCCGACCACCGTTCGGTGATCGTCGGTCAGCGCGGCGGCGCCCACCGGAAACCGCGAATACGGCGCATAGGCTCGATGCGATACATCAATCGCTTTCTCCCGCAGCGCTTTCCAATCCACCTCAGCCGTCACGACTGACTCACCGGCCGCTCTTCTGAATCCATTCCGAAACCCCGTCCGTCGACCCGGCCCGCTAGATAGGTAAACCTAACTTCTCGCTGTTGAGGCCCTGATCGACTCCACGCTAGTTCGATTAGCAGTAAAACTGGGTTTAGAGTCGCCCCGAGGTTTGGGGCAGCGGGTCAGGCTGCGCCTGTTGGGGACCAGCCATCGAACCAGCGATGTGACCCCGCGCCCCGAGCGTCCACCGATGGCGTTGGAGGCCAGATGAGCACTCAGACACCGAGTCTGACAGGGAGCGGGGCGACGCCTGCACCGCGACCGCGTCGGCGCACCTTCTACCGCGGCGATCCGGGCATGTGGTCGTGGGTGCTGCACCGCATCACCGGTGCGGCGATCTTCTTCTTCCTGTTCGTCCACGTCCTCGACACCGCGCTGGTGCGGGTCAGCCCCGAGTCCTACAACGCGGTCATCGACACCTACAAGACCCCGATCGTCGGGCTGATGGAGATCGGCCTGGTCGCCGCGGTGCTCTATCACGCCCTCAACGGGGTCCGCATCATCCTGGTCGACTTCTGGCACCAGGGGCCCCGCTACCAGAAACGGATGCTGTGGGTCGTCGCCGGCGTCTGGCTGGCCGTGATGATCCCCGCGCTGGGCATCATCGGCATGCACATGGCGGAGCGGTTCCTGTGAGCACCGCCGCGCGGGGCGAGAACCCCTACGACCACATCAGCGACCGCGGCGGACCCGCCCCGGTGATGCAGACCAGCTACGACCGGCCCGCCGGCCTGGACAACCCGCGATCCAAGCGACGCGGCAGCGGCATGCCCAACTTCGAGAAGTACGCCTGGCTGTTCATGCGCTTCTCCGGTGTCGCGCTGATCTTCCTGGTGCTGGGCCACCTGTTCATCGGCCTGATCTGGGACGGCGGTGTCTACCGCATCGACTTCAACTACGTCGCACAGCGCTGGGCCTCCCCGTTCTGGCAGACCTGGGACCTGCTGATGCTCTGGCTGGCCCAGCTGCACGGCGGCAACGGCATGCGCACGATCATCGCCGACTACAGCCGCAAGGACTCCACCAAGTTCTGGCTCAACACGTTGCTGGCGCTGTCGATGGCGTTCACGCTGGTATTGGGCACCTACGTGCTGCTGACCTTCGACGCGACGATCTCTTGACCGGGAGCCTGACATGATTGTTGAACATCGCCACGACGTCGTGATCGTCGGCGCCGGCGGTGCGGGGATGCGGGCGGCCGTCGAGGCCGGCCCCCGGGCCCGCACCGCGGTGCTGACCAAGCTGTACCCGACCCGCTCGCACACCGGTGCAGCCCAGGGCGGCATGTGCGCGGCGCTGGCCAACGTCGAGGAAGACAACTGGGAGTGGCACACCTTCGACACCGTCAAGGGCGGCGACTACCTCGCCGACCAGGACGCGGTGGAGATCATGGCCAAGGAGGCCATCGACGCCGTCCTCGACCTCGAGAAGATGGGGATGCCGTTCAACCGCACCCCCGAGGGCCGCATCGACCAGCGGCGATTCGGCGGGCACACCCGCGACCACGGCAAGGCCCCGGTGCGCCGGGCCTGCTACGCCGCCGACCGCACCGGGCACATGATCCTGCAGACGCTCTACCAGAACTGCGTCAAGCACGACGTCGAGTTCTACAACGAGTTCTACGCCCTCGACATCGCGCTCACCCCGACCCCGTCGGGCCCCGTGGCGACCGGCGTCATCGCCTACGAGCTGGCCACCGGTGACATCCACGTCTTCCACGCCAAGGCGATCGTCTTCGCCACCGGCGGTTCGGGCCGGATGTACAAGACCACCTCCAACGCGCACACCCTGACCGGCGACGGGCTGGGCATCATCTTCCGCAAGGGACTTCCGCTGGAGGACATGGAGTTCCACCAGTTCCACCCGACCGGCCTGGCCGGGCTGGGCATCCTGATCTCCGAGGCCGTGCGCGGCGAGGGCGGCCGGCTGCTCAACGGCGAAGGCGAGCGCTTCATGGAGCGCTACGCACCGACCATCGTCGACCTCGCGCCGCGCGACATCGTCGCCCGCTCGATGGTTCTCGAGGTGCTCGAGGGCCGCGGCGCGGGTCCGAACAAGGACTACGTCTACATCGACGTGCGCCACCTCGGCGAGGACGTGCTGGAATCCAAGCTGCCCGACATCACCGAGTTCGCCCGCACCTACCTCGGGGTGGACCCGGTCAAGGAACTCGTGCCGGTCTATCCGACCTGTCACTACGTGATGGGCGGGATCCCGACGACGGTCAACGGCCAGGTGCTCTCGGACAACACCACGGTGGTGCCCGGCCTCTACGCCGCCGGGGAGTGCGCATGCGTGTCGGTGCACGGCGCCAACCGGCTGGGCACCAACTCGCTGCTCGACATCAACGTCTTCGGCCGCCGCGCTGGCATCGCCGCGGCGAACTACGCGCTGGGCCACGACTTCGTCGAGCTGCCGGACAACCCGGCGGGCATGGTGGTCGGCTGGGTCGGCGACATCCTCTCCGAGCACGGCAACGAACGCGTCGCCGACATCCGGGGCGCGCTGCAGCAGTCGATGGACAACAACGCCGCGGTGTTCCGCACCGAGGAGACGCTCAAGCAGGCCCTGACCGACATCCATGCACTCAAGGAGCGCTACGCCCGAATCTCGGTGCACGACAAGGGCAAGCGCTACAACAGCGACCTTCTCGAGGCCATCGAGCTGGGCTTCCTGCTGGAGCTGGCCGAGGTCACCGTGGTGGGTGCGCTGAACCGCAAGGAATCCCGCGGCGGGCACGCCCGAGAGGACTACCCCAACCGCGACGACACCAACTACATGCGCCACACCATGGCCTACAAGGTTCCCGGACCGGAAAGCGAGACCAGCGGGGACACCATCAAGGCCCCGGGCCTGCTCGCCGACATCCGGCTGGACTACAAGCCCGTCGTGCAGACGCGGTACGAACCGATGGAACGGAAGTACTGATGACCAGTGCGTGCGTGAACAGCGAGGACCTGAGATGACCATCGCCCCCGAAGCCGAGACCAGAGACCCCGAACTGCCGCCCGTGCCCGAGGGTGCGGTGATGGTGACGCTGAAGATCGCGCGGTTCAACCCCGAAGACCCGGATGCTCACGCCGATTCGGGCGGATTCCAGAGCTTCCGGGTGCCCTGCCTGCCCACCGACCGGCTGCTCAACCTGCTGCACTACGCCAAGTGGTACCTCGACGGCACGCTGACGTTCCGCCGGTCCTGCGCGCACGGGGTGTGCGGCTCGGACGCGATGCGCATCAACGGCGTCAACCGGCTGGCGTGCAAGGTGCTGATGCGCGACATGCTGCCCAAGAACCCGGACAAGCAGCTGACCATCACGATCGAGCCGATCCGCGGCCTGCCGGTGGAGAAGGACCTCGTCGTCGACATGGAACCGTTCTTCGACGCGTTCCGGGCGATCAAGCCTTACCTGATCACCTCGGGCAACGAGCCGACGCGGGAACGGATCCAGAGCCAGACCGACCGGGCCCGCTACGACGACACCACCAAGTGCATCCTGTGCGCGTGCTGCACCACCAGCTGCCCGGTGTACTGGACCGAGGGTTCCTACTTCGGGCCGGCGGCCATCGTCAACGCCCACCGGTTCATCTTCGACTCACGCGACGAGGGCGCGGCCGAGCGGCTCGACATCCTCAACGACGTGGACGGGGTGTGGCGCTGTCGCACCACGTTCAACTGCACTGAGTCCTGCCCGCGCGGCATCCAGGTCACCCAGGCCATCCAGGAGGTCAAGCGCGCGTTGATGTTCGCGCGCTGACCACCTCGGCGTCAGCTGGACCCGCGCGAAAAGCGGTGCCGGGCGCTAGCATCTTCCGGTGTCGGATGAGCCGGAAGACCCTCGCGCATCTCGTCGACGGATACGCGTCACCTCCAGCTTCGCCCTCGTCGGGCTGATCTACATCGGCTCGCTGATCGGGTACTGGCTGATCGGCGGCTCGTCTCCGGCGCTTCCCCCGGTCGACACCACCGCGGGACAGGACCCGGCCCTGTCGGTCTACCTCAGCGACATCGACACCGGATCCAACGAACTCGACGTGAAGGTCCTGCTGATCCCACCGTCGGACCTCATCGACCCGCAGCTCGGCGTGCTCAACACCGATGTGGCCGTCCGGCTCCACCCGTGGGTCGACATCGGCGAGATCGTGTTCAGGCAAGGGCAGACGCCGGCCACGGTCAAGGCGACGATCGAGGCCGGCGGAGACCCCGACAGCTGGCCGTTCGACACCTACCGCACCGCGCCGATCCGCGCCGACGCCATCGTGGGCGACGACAGCGGGGACCGCACCGTGGTGCCCGCCGAGGTCAGGTTCAGTGGTGGCATCACGAACTGGGATGTGCGTGCCGAACGGGTCGACGCTGCACAGGCCGGCCAGGTCGTGACGCTGCAGCGCAACCGCGGCACCCTGGCCTTCGACCTGGGCGTGATCCTGGTGCTGGTCGCCCTGCCTGCACTGGCGATGTTCGTGGCCCTCGAGACGGTCGCGGGCAAGCGACAGTTCCTGCCCCCGCTGACGACATGGTTCGCGGCCATGCTGTTCGCCGTCGTTCCGTTGCGCAACTTTCTTCCGGGTGCGCCACCGCCCGGCGCGTGGATCGATCAGGCGGTCGTGCTGTGGGTGCTCATCGCCCTGGTCTCGGCGATGTCCCTCTACATCGTGTCCTGGTTCCGCCAATCCTCGTGAGAACCGGCACCCTCAGCCGGATTCGGCCGGATCCCGGTCGACCGCGGCCACCTGCTCGCCGTAGTAGCGCACGATGACCGCACCCGCCGCCGCGGCGGGGACAGCCAGGAACGCACCGATCACACCGAACACCGAGGCACCCAGCGTCACGGCCAGCAGCACGATGACAGGGTGCAGGTTCATCGACTTCGACTGCAGCCAGGGCTGGAGCACGTTTCCTTCCAGCTGCTGCACCGCCAGGATGATCGCCAGCACGATCAGGGCGTTCACCGGCCCGTTGGCCACCAGCGCGATCAGCACCGACAGCGCCCCGGCGACGAATGCGCCGACGATCGGCACGAACCCGCCGATGAAGGTGATGATCGCCAGGGCGTAAGCCAGCGGCACACCCAGGATCACCAGGCCCGTTCCTATCAGCACCGCGTCGACCAGGCTTACCAGTGCCTGGGTCCGGATGAACCCGCCCAGCGTCGACCAGACCCGCTCGAGGAGCTCGGCAACATGCCCACCGGCGGGCCTGCCGACATGGCGGCGCACCCAGGGCAGAAACTGCGGACCGTCCTTGAGCAGGAAAAACGTCACCACCACCGTGGTGAACACCGTCACCAGCGCCGAGGTCGCCGCCCCGACACCGGTGAACACCCCGGACGCGATCTGTGCGCTGCTGGAACTGAGCCGCTCGTTGATGGCCGCCACCGCCGAGTCGAGCTGTTCGGCGCTGATGTTCAACGGGGGTCCACCGAGCCAGTCGCGCACCTGCACGACGCCGGCCGAAGCCTGTTGGGCCAGCGCGGTGGACTGCTCGATGACCGCCGGCGCGACGGCGGCGACCACGCCGGCGATCACGCCGGCGGCCACCAGCAGGGCCAGCAGCACCGCCGCCGCGGCAGGCACGCCCTTGTCGCGCAACCAGCGCACCGGCGGCCACAACACGGTGCACACGATCACCGCCAGCACGACGGGCAGGATGATCACCCAGGTCTTGGCTACGATCCAGCCCAGCACCCAGACCGCGGCGACCACCGCCACGAGTTGCACCGCCACCACCGCGCTCGTCCGAAGATGGGCGGCATAGACCGACCCGCGTGTCCTGTGTTCCACGCCTCCGGGTTACCCGATCTCGACCCCGCCCACCGCGAGCCGACGCTCCAGCAGGTCGGCACCACGGGCGACCCCGCCGGTCGCGGCGAACCCGGCGGCCACCGCAGCCGCGCCGGCTGACCTGGTCGTCGCCGTGTGCACC
>NZ_JBSWXU010000170.1:0-10641 GCF_056160785.1 Mycobacterium sp. ABE4_509
GGTGGCTGCGGCGGGCAGCGCGGCGACGAACTCGCCGGCCTGCGCGCGCAGCCGGCTGTCCTCGTGGCCGGGTGGCTGCACATCGAGCCGCGCCACCAGGCCGTCGCGCCACAGCGCGGAGATCTCGGCGGGCACCGGCCAGTCGCCCTCGGTGACCGTGACGATGAGCCGGGCCGCCCGGCTGACCGCGAGCTGATACACCAGTGCGGCGGACAACGCGTCCAGGTGCTGGGCGTCGTCGACGATCAACAGCCGGCCGTCGCCGAGTGAGCGCCGTGCCTCGGCCAGCACCGCCGCGGTCTTGCCGGTCTCGGGCACATCAATCAGATGCTCGAAGGCCGCGAACGGAACGGCCGGCGGCGACGCCGTCGCGCGGACGTCGTCGACGCGCACGAATCCGGCCGCCAGGTGTTCGGCCGCCCGGTGGGCCAACGTGGTCTTGCCGACGCCGATCGGACCGACCAGCGCTGCACCGCCCTGGACCTGCACGGCCTGTTCGAGATGCCCGAGCGTGGGTTCCGGTGAGGCGGTCACCCAGCCGATCGGCGCTTGCACGGGCACTGCCGGAGTGTATGGCTAGGTTTGTGGATGTGTCCCGAGAAACCGACGGCCGATGGGCGGTCTGCGTGTACTGCGCGTCGAGTCCGACGCACCCCGATCTGCTCGACCTGGCCCACCGGCTGGGCAAGGCGATCGCCGACCGGGGCTGGACGCTGGTCTCCGGGGGAGGCAACGTCTCGGCGATGGGGGCGGTTGCCTCGGCGGCCCGTTCGCACGGCGGCTACACCGTCGGGGTGATCCCCAAGGCACTGGTACATCGCGAGGTCGCCGACACCGAGGCGGACGAACTCGTGGTCACCGACACGATGCGGGAGCGCAAACAGGTCATGGAGGACCGTGCCGACGCGTTCATCTCGCTTCCCGGCGGCATCGGCACCCTGGAGGAATTTTTCGAAGCCTGGACTGCGGGATATCTGGGTATGCACTCCAAACCGATCGTGATGCTCGACCCGTTCGGGCACTACGAGGGTCTGCTGGTGTGGTTGCACGGGCTGGTCGACAGCGGCTACGTCGCCGACGAGGCGCTGCGGCGTCTCATCGTCGTCGACGACGTCGAAGCCGCGTTGGCCGTGTGTGCGCCCACGGGCTGACCCATCGGCCACAACTAGGGTGTCCGTCGAACCGACTGCGGAGGATGAACGTACCGATATGAGAACCCACCAGCGCTGGCGCGAGGAGACGAAATGACGGAGGCGACCCGCAAGAGCGTCGGGCTGCTCGACATCGCCCGGCAGCTGCCGGGATTCCTGAGGGATACCCCGACGATTCTCAGCGGGGTGATCACCGGGTTCGGGGCGCGTCCGTCGGCCAAGACCTCGATCGGAAAGGTCTTCCAGGACAAGGCCGCCCGCAATCCCGACAACGTCTTCATCAAGTTCGGCGATGAGCGCATCAGCTACGGCGAGGCCAACGAGACAGTCAACCGCTACGCCGCGGTGCTGGCCAGTCGCGGGGTCGGGCACGGCGACGTGGTGGGCGTCATGCTGCGCAACTCGCCGCAGTCGGTCCTGCTGATGCTGGCCGCGGTCAAGTGCGGCGCTATCGCCGGAATGCTCAACTACCACCAGCGCGGTGACGTCCTCAACCACAGCATCGGCCTGCTGAAGGCCAAGGTGGTGGTCGCCGAGGTGGATCTGATCGACGAGATCACCGAAAGCGGCGCCGACACCACCGGGCTGCTGACCGTCGACGAGGTCGTCCGGATGGCGGCCACCGCGCCCAGCACCAACCCGGCCACCACGGCGGCGGTGCTGGCCAAGGACAAGGCGTTCTACATCTTCACCTCCGGCACGACCGGGATGCCCAAGGCGAGTGTCATGACGCACTACCGCTGGCTGCGCGCGCTGGCCGGTTTCGGCGGGCTGGGGCTGCGGCTGCGCAGCACCGACACGCTGTACTGCTGTCTGCCGCTCTATCACAACAACGCGCTGACCGTTGCGCTGTCGTCGGTGCTCAACTCGGGTGCGGCGCTGGCGCTGGGCAAGTCGTTCTCGGCGTCGAAGTTCTGGGACGACATCCTGCGCTACGACGCGACCGCGTTCGTCTACATCGGCGAGATCTGCGGCTATCTGCTCAACCAACCGCCCAAGCCGACCGACCGTCAGCACCGGGTGCGGGTGATCTGCGGCAACGGTCTGCGTCCGGCGATCTGGGACGAGTTCACCTCGCGGTTCGGCATCAACCGGGTGTGCGAGTTCTACGCGGCCAGCGAGGGCAACACCGCCTTCGTCAACGTGTTCAACATCGACAAGACCACCGGCATCTGCCCGAGCCCGATCGCCTTCGTCGAGTACGACCACGACTCCGGTGAACCGGCCCGCGGCCCCGACGGCCGGGTGCACGAGGTCGCCGACGGAGAGCCGGGCCTGCTGCTGTCCAAAGTCAGCAATTTCCAGCCTTTCGACGGCTACACCGACAAGGAGGCGACGGAGAAGAAGCTGGTCCGCGACGCCTTCAAAGAGGGCGACGTGTGGTTCAACACCGGCGACCTGATGCGGGCCCAGGGGTTCGGGCACGCCGCGTTCACCGACCGGCTCGGCGACACGTTCCGGTGGAAGGGGGAGAACGTCGCCACCACCGAGGTGGAGGCGGCGATCTCGACCGATCCGCAGATCGAACAGGCCACCGTGTTCGGGGTGGAGGTGCCCGGCGCGGGCGGCCGGGCCGGGATGGCGGCCATCCAGCTCAAGAACGGTGACGACCTGGACGGCAAGTCGCTGGCCGACGCCGCCTACGAGAAACTGCCCGGCTATGCGGTCCCGCTGTTCGTTCGGGTGGTGGGGGAGCTGGCCCAGACCTCGACGTTCAAGAGCAAGAAGGTCGACCTGCGCAAACAGGGCTACGGCCACAGTGCGGGCGGTGACGACGACGATGCCGAGGACGTCAAGATCGACGACCCGCTGTACGTGCTGTCCGGTCCGGACGAGGGTTACGTGCCGTTCTACGACGACTACCCCGATGAGGTCGCTGCAGGTAAGAAGCCCAAGTAGCGGGTGATTTCGGTGTGATTGTCGTCGCTGAGCGCAGACAATCACACCGAAATCGCACACCCGGCCGGGAACGTAGCCTGGGAGCCGTGCATTCGACGTTTCTGGGCCGCCCGGTGGCTGGCGATCGCGCCCTGATCATGGCGATCGTGAACCGGACGCCCGACTCGTTCTACGACCGGGGAGCGACCTTCTCCGACGAGGCGGCCATGCAGGCCGCGCACCGGGTGATCGGCGACGGCGCGGACATCGTCGACATCGGCGGGGTCAAGGCGGGTCCCGGTGGGCCGGTCGGCACCGACGAGGAGATCGCGCGGGTGGTGCCGTTCATCGAGTGGCTGCGCGCGACCTATCCCGATCAGCTGATCAGCGTCGACACCTGGCGCGCTGAAGTGGCCAAACAGGCCTGCGCGGCGGGTGCGGACCTGATCAACGACACCTGGAGCGGGGTGGACCCCGAGCTTGCCGGGGTGGCCGCCGAGTTCGGTGCCGGGCTGGTGTGTTCGCACACCGGCGGTGCGGTGCCCCGGACCCGGCCGTTCCGGGTCCACTACGGCGTCTCGGAGCGCGGTGTGGTCGACGACGTCATCGCCGAGGTCACCTCGGCGGCCGACCGCGCGGTGGCACTGGGGGTGCGCCCCGACGGCATTCTGATCGACCCGACGCACGATTTCGGCAAGAACACTTACCACGGTCTTAGTTTGTTGCGCCATGTAAAAGACCTTGTAAATACTGGATGGCCGGTCCTGATGGCACTCAGCAACAAAGATTTCGTCGGGGAAACTCTGGGTGTGGGCCTGACTGAACGCCTCGAAGGCACGCTGGCGGCGACGGCGCTTGCCGCCGCGGACGGTGCTGCGATGTTCCGGGTGCACGAGGTGGGGCCCACACGTCGGGTACTGGAGATGGTTGCGTCGATCAAGGGCGCCCGTCAGCCGAAACGAACGGTGAGGGGACTGGCATGACTGTCTTGTCTGATCGAATCACGGGAATGGCCATTGACGATGTCGCCGATCATCGGTGGCTGACCGATCACAGCTGGGGCCGCCCGGACTGGACGGTGGCCGAACTCGAAGCGGCCAAGAAGGGTCGCACCGTGTCGGTGGTGCTGCCGGCGCTGAACGAGGAAGAGACGGTCGCCTCGGTGGTCGAGACGATCACCCCGCTGGTGGGCGGACTGGTCGACGAGTTGATCGTGCTCGATTCCGGCTCCACCGACGACACCGAGATCCGTGCCCTGGCCGCGGGTGCCCGGGTGATCAGCCGCGAGGTCGCGCTGCCCGAGGTGGCGCCCCAGCCCGGCAAGGGTGAGGTGTTGTGGCGCTCGCTGGCAGCCACGACGGGCGACATCATCGCGTTCGTCGACTCGGACCTGATCGACCCCGATCCGATGTTCGTGCCCAAGCTGCTCGGGCCGCTGTTGACGACCGACGGCGTGCATCTGGTCAAGGGTTTCTACCGACGGCCGCTGAAGATCAGCGGCAAGGAGGACGCCAGCGGTGGCGGCCGCGTGACCGAGCTGGTGGCCCGCCCGCTGCTGGCCGCGCTGCGGCCCGAGCTGACGTGTCTGTACCAGCCGCTGGGCGGCGAATACGCCGGAACCCGTGAGCTGCTGACCGCCGTCCCGTTCGCCCCCGGGTACGGCGTGGAGATCGGGTTGCTGATCGACGCCTACGACCGGTACGGCCTCGACGCGCTGGCCCAGGTCAACCTCGGGGTGCGGACGCACCGCAACCGCCCGCTGACCGAGCTGGCATCGATGAGCAGGCAGGTCATCGCCACCCTGTTGTCGCGCTGCGGCATCGAGGATTCCGGCGTGGGCCTGACCCAGTTCTTCGCCGACGGCGACAACTACAGTGCGCGCACGTCCAAGGTGAGCCTCGAGGACCGCCCGCCGATGAGCTCGCTGCGCCCGCGCTGACACCCTGTCGGTGTCTTCGGGCAGTATCGAGGGGTGACACTCGTTCTGCTCTACCTGGTGGTGCTCGTGCTGGTCGGCGTGCTGTTGTTCGCCATCGGCAGCGTGTTGTTCGGTCGCGGTGAGGTGTTGCCGCCGCTGCCGAAAGGCACCACCGCCACCGTGCTACCCGCCTCCGGGGTCACCGGGGCCGATGTCGACGCGGTCAAGTTCACCCAGACGATGCGCGGCTACAAGGCCAGCGAGGTCGACTGGGTGCTCGACCGGCTGGGCCGTGAACTCGATCTGCTCCGCGGTGAGCTGGCGGCGGTGCAGGGGGTGCGGGTGCTCGAGGAATCCGGCGGTGCGGCCGACGACGAGTGCGGCCGCTACGAGCAGCTCGACGACGCTCGCGAACCCGACCGGGAAGACCGATGACATCGGTCGTCGAGGACCGCCGGATCCGATGCGGCTGGATCGACCGATCACGGCTGTCGCCAGAGGATTTCGTGCTGTACCGCGACTACCACGACGCCGAGTGGGGCCGTCCGCTGCACGGCACCGGGGCGCTGTTCGAGCGGGTCAGTCTCGAAGCGTTCCAGAGCGGGCTGTCCTGGCTGATCATCTTGCGCAAGCGGGAGAACTTCCGCGCCGCGTTCGACGGATTCGACGTCGAGCGGGTGGCTCGCTACACCGACCGTGATGTCGAACGACTGCTCGCCGACACCGGCATCGTGCGCAACCGCGCCAAGATCGAGGCAACGGTGTCCAACGCCCGGGTGGTGGCCGACATGTGCGCCCGTGGCAGCGACTTCGCCGAGTTGCTGTGGTCGTTCGCGCCACCGGACCGGCTCACCCGGAACAGGCCCGCCGACCTGTCGGCCGTGGCCGCGGTGACCCCCGAGTCCACCGCGATGGCCAAGGATCTCAAACGGCGTGGCTTCCGTTTCGTCGGTCCGACGACGGCCCACGCGCTGATGCAGGCCACGGGGATGGTCGACGACCACGTCGCCAACTGCTGGGTTCCGCGGCTCGACGGATGACCGGGCCCGCGCCGCGAGGGGCGATTCCGGGGGTCTGCCGGGCTCGGCCGGGGCGCGTTCAGACCGGGGCTCAGTGCGCCCGTAACCACCCCGCCGAAACGTCATCAGAGCAGCTATAGGCGGGTCTTCGCACACGAGCACGCTCGAATAGGGAAGAATATGACTCTGTAGCAGTTCAAGGCCGGGTGCTGACAGCGTTCCTCGAAAGCTGGGCTCCGGCCGTAGTGAACAGACCGGGCCCAGACGGGCACGCCTTTGTGGAGGGAGCACTCGATGGCGGCGATGAAGCCCCGGACCGGAGACGGTCCACTTGAAGCGACGAAGGAGGGGCGCGGCATCGTGATGCGGGTACCACTGGAGGGCGGTGGACGACTCGTCGTCGAACTCACCCCCGACGAAGCGGCCGCTCTCGGAGAGGAGTTGCGGGGCGTCACGGGTTAGCGCCGCACGATGACCGGTCGCCTCAGCGCGGCCGGTCTTCTTCTGTTCGGTTACTCGGCCACTTTTCGGTAGATCTCGAGGGTTTGCTCGGCGATGGCCGCCCAGGAGAACTCATCGATGCAGCGGGCACGGCCCGCCGCCCCGAACTCGCGTGCCCGCCCCGGTTCGGCGACCAGGGAGTTCACCGCGGCGGCCAGATCGCGTTCGAAGCGGTCCGTCTCGACGGGGTCGTAGTGCACGAGCAGTCCGGTGCGCTCGGCGGCGACCACCTCGGGGATCCCGCCCACGTCGGAGGCGACCACCGCCGTCGCGCAGGCCATCGCCTCCAGGTTCACGATGCCCAACGGCTCGTACACCGAAGGGCAGACGAAAGTTGTTGCTGCCGAGAGTATTTCACGGATCTTGTGGGTGGGTAGCATCTCCCGGACCCAGAACACCCCGGTGCGTGCGGCGGCCAGTTCGTGCACCGCGGACGCGATCTCCTCGGCGATCTCGGGGGTGTCGGGCGCTCCGGCGCACAGCACCAGTTGGACCTCGGGAGAGAAGTGGTGGGCTGCGGCCACCAGGTGGGCCACCCCTTTCTGCCGGGTGATCCGCCCGACGAAGGCCACCATCGGGCGCGCGGTATCGACGCCGAGTTCGGCCAGCACCGAGCCTTCCTCCGGCGGCGGCGCCGGATACCAGACATCGGTGTCGATGCCGTTGCGGACCACATGCACCCGGTCCGGGTTCAGTGCGGGATAGGTGCGCAGCACGTCGGCGCGCATCCCGCTGCTGACGGCGATCACCGCGTCGGCGGCCTCGACGGCCGTCTTCTCCACCCAGGACGAGATCCGGTAGCCGCCACCGAGCTGTTCGGCCTTCCAGGGGCGCATCGGCTCCAGCGAGTGCGCCGTCAGGACGTGCGGGACGCCGTAGAGCAGGGCGGCCAGGTGCCCGGCCATGCCGGTGTACCAGGTGTGCGAGTGCACGACGGCGGCGGCGGAGGCGGCATTGACCATGTTCAGGTCCGCCGAGAGGGTGGAAAGGGCGAAGTTCGCGCCCTCGAGCGCGGGGTCGGGCTTCGCGACGTCGGCACCGGGCCGGGGAGCGCCCATGCAGTGCACGTCGACCTCACACAGGTGGCGAAGTTGCGCAACGAGCTCTGTGACGTGCACACCGGCCCCGCCGTAGACCTCGGGCGGGTATTCCCGAGTCATCATCGCCACCCGCATGTGCTCGACCGTAGCCCCTATCGGGGCCGGGCGCGCTGCATCACCAATTGTCTTGACGGACAGCCCGACAACTCGCCCAATGGAGCGAATGGGTGGCCCCCGTCCCCACCTGCCGATAGGTTGGGTTCATGAGGGAAGCGCCACACGTGCTGGGCATCGTCCTCGCTGGCGGAGAGGGCAAACGGTTGTACCCGCTGACGGCCGACCGTGCCAAGCCCGCCGTGCCGTTCGGGGGGGCCTACCGGTTGATCGATTTCGTCCTGTCCAACCTCGTCAACGCCAGATATCTGCGAATCTGTGTTCTCACCCAATACAAGTCGCATTCGCTGGACAGGCACATTTCGCAGAACTGGCGGCTATCGGGGCTTGCCGGGGAGTACATCACCCCGGTTCCGGCCCAGCAGCGGCTGGGCCCGCGGTGGTACACCGGATCGGCCGACGCGATCTATCAGTCAATGAACCTCATCTACGACGAAGACCCCGACTACATCGTGATCTTCGGTGCCGACCACGTCTACCGGATGGATCCCGAGCAGATGGTCCAGGCGCACATCGAGAGCGGGGCGGGCGCGACGGTGGCCGGGATCCGGGCCCCGCGTTCGGAGGCCTCGGCCTTCGGGTGCATCGACGCCGACGACTCCGGGCGCATCCGCGGCTGGGTGGAGAAGCCGGTCGACCCGCCTGGCACCCCGGACGACCCCACCCAGACCTTCGTGTCGATGGGCAACTACATCTTCACGACCAAGGTGCTCATCGACGCCATCCGCGCCGACGCCGAGGACGACGACTCCGATCACGACATGGGCGGTGACATCATTCCGCGGCTGGTGGCCGACGGTATGGCCGCGGTGTACGACTTCAACAACAACGAGGTGCCCGGTGCGACCGAGCGCGACCACGCCTACTGGCGTGACGTCGGCACGCTCGACGCGTTCTATGACGCCCACATGGATCTGGTGTCGGTGCACCCGGTGTTCAACCTGTACAACAAGCGCTGGCCGATCCGCGGCGGCTCGGAGAACCTGGCGCCGGCGAAGTTCGTCAACGGCGGGTCGGCTCAGGAGTCGGTCGTCGGCGCGGGGAGCATCATTTCGGCTGCCTCGGTGCGCAATTCGGTGCTGTCGAGCAACGTCGTCGTCGACGAAGGCGCGATTGTGGAGGGCAGCGTGATCATGCCCGGTGCCCGCGTCGGGCGCGGCGCGGTGGTCCGCCACGCGATCCTGGACAAGAACGTGGTGGTCGGCCCCGGTGAAATGGTCGGGGTGGACGTCGAGCGGGACCGGGAACGGTTCTCGGTGAGCACGGGCGGCGTGGTGGCCGTGGGCAAGGGAGTGTGGGTCTGAGCCCACGCGTTCATCGCCCCGGCCGGTGAGGCCGGTGGTGGTGCCGTTGCATCTCGAGCCGCCCCGGTCCGGGGGTGTCCTGGCTTGCTCGCGCGGGGGCGGTTCTCGGTGTCGCTGACGGTGTTGGCCGCTCCGTTGTCAGATCCTCTTGGCCGATGTCCGCGTGTCTGCTGGTGGGCCGGCGGAGCCGCCGGTGCTTTCCCGGGCTGCTCCTCGTCGACTGAGCGTCCCGGTGGTCCGATCGCGTGCGCGTCGTGCGATTCGATTTGCTGGTGACACCTTGACCGCCCCGCATTTTGACGATCTTGTTATTTAAATCGCAGATTCCAGCAATCGAAATTTGTTCGACCAGCGATTTCATAGAAAACATGAGTCTGGTGACTCGCTGGTGTGGATACGGTCGTAGCCAGTTGCGGAGGCGGCCACCACGGCATCGATATTTCCTGAGATTGCCCTTATAGAGCGGAGTTTCACCAGGTGGGAGAGTCGCCGACCGATGAGTGCTGATGTAGCTGAGGTGATCGGCTTCGCTACTGCTTGCGTCGGTGTCAATTTGTTCTAGCAACATCAACGTCAAATATCCGCAAATGACAAATTCTTCAGAAAACCCAATCGGGAATCCGGGCCGTGTTACGTTGCCGCTGCATGCTCAAACTGCGATGCATGCGACTCACATCTTTTCGTGGAGGGGACTTTTCTATGTCCAAGCACTCAATCAAGTCGCGCGGTCAGAAGCGCTCGACGTCGGCGACGGGGGCCGCCGTCGCGGGCGCTGGCCTGATCATCGGCGGACCGGCGGTGGCACTGCTGGTCGCCGGCACCGCGCACGCCGTCCCGGCGCAGGATGCCTCGTGCTCACCGCTGGTCACCGACTGTGAGCTGAGCGCGGTCACCGCGCTCGGTTCGGACCTGCCGTCGCCGAACGCGCTGTTCGGTGCCGCGTTCACCGATCCGCGGGCCGCGTTGGCGCCGCAACCGTTCACCGACCCGATCGAGGCCTATCTGGACTTCGCCGGCCTGATTCCGGGCTACAACTTGTTCGTCGGCAACGGCCAGGACGGCAACGCGCTGCATCCGGACGGATTCAACGGCGGCATCTTCTTCGGCAGCGGCGGCGACGGCTGGACCGATCCGACGGGTGTGCAGGCCGGCGGTGACGGCGGCAACGGCGGCCTGTACTACGGCGACGGCGGCGACGGCGGCGACAGCTCCAACGGGGCCAACGGCGGCAACGGCGGTGACGCGGGCTTCTTCGCGGTCTTCGGCGACGGCGGTGACGGCGGCAACGGCGGCGACGGAGCGGATCCGCTGCTCGACCCGCTGCTCGGTGAGAAGACCGCCGGCGGCAACGGCGGCAGCGGCGGCAACGCCGGGCTGTTCGGTTTCTTCGGCAACGGCGGAGCCGGTGGTGACGGTGGTGACGGCGTAGACGGTGACGACGCTTCCAACCCGGCCATCCAGATTCCGGGGACCCCCGGAGGCCCGGGGCTTCCCCAGGTGCCGGGCATCACCCCGGCCACCGATGGTGGCGATGGTGATCCCTCCGCGTCCGATGGTGGCGACGGCGGCGCGGGCGGTACCGGCGGCGCCGGGGTCGGTGCTGTGGGCATCGACGCCGTCGCCGGCGACGGCGGCAACGGCGCCGCAGGCACCGAC
>NZ_JBSWXU010000171.1:0-10425 GCF_056160785.1 Mycobacterium sp. ABE4_509
CCCCGACGTCGCGGGCCAGCAGGTCTATGCGCTCGGCCAGGGCCAGCGCGGCCTCGGCGGCCGGGGCGCCGCGCTCGGCCACGCCCAGATAGGCGGCGATGACCGCGTAGGGTTCGGGGTCGGCCTCGGCGTTGAACCGCACCACGTGCGGTAGCAGCACCCCGTTGATGACGCCGTGGGGCAGATCGAGCAGTCCGCCGACCTGATGGCTCATCGCGTGGGCGGCCCCCAGGATCGCGTTGGTGAAGGCCAGACCGGCCTCCAACGCGGCCTGCGCCATCGACACCCGGGCCGCCATCTCGGCTGGGCGTTCCATGGTGCACACGAGGTTGTCGGTGACCATCTGCACCGCGCGCAGGGCGTGGTGGTCGGTGAGCTGGTTGTGGCCCAGCGACACGAACGCCTCGATGCCGTGGGTGAGGGCGTCCAGGCCGGTGGCGGCGTTGAGCCAGTCCGGCATGGTGGTCAGCAGCCGCGGATCGATGACGGTGATGTCGGGAACCAGGGCCCGGCCCAGGATGGTGATCTTGGTGTTGCGGGTGGTGTCTGTGACGATGCAGAACTGCGAGACGTCGGCGCCGGTGCCCGAGGTGGACGGCACCACCACCAGCGGGGGAATGGGAACTTCGGCTTTGTCCACTCCCTCGTAGTCGAGGATGTCGCCACCGTTGGCCGCCAGGATGGCCACGCCCTTGGCGGCGTCGATCACCGAGCCGCCGCCGACGGCGACCAGTACGTCGCAACCGCTTTCGGCGTAACTCTGGTAGCCGGCAGTGATCTCGTGGTCCTTGGGGTTGGGGGTCAGGTCGCTCCAGACCACGGCTCGGACCCCCTGTTCACCGAGGTGCCGGACCATCTCGTCGGCCCAGCCCGCCTCGATCAGGCCGGGGTCGGTGACCAGCATCGGCCGCAGGGCGCCCAGGCGCAGCGCCGCGTGCGCGGCCTCGGCCATCGAGTCGATCCCGAACACGATTTCGGGGGCGTGGAACTTCAGCACCCGCGGCCCCGCCGCACTGCCCCTGATCTCCAGTTTCGCCACAGTCTCGCCTCGCCCGGCCCGTCCCGGACGCACCGAATGTGACCCGGGCAACATTGCATGATCCAGCGTACGGCCCCGTTCCGCCGAAACGGCATTCCAGCAGGCCTGCTCTCGACTTTCCGCTGCCGGAATGCCAGTTCGGCGGGAATGCACGCTCATCACCGCCCCACCGCTTCGGCCGCGAAGTCGTGCGCGGTGCGTTCCAGCCCGGCCAGGTCGGCGACGACGCGGACCCGGTCGCAGAACTGCGCATAGGCGGGCAGGTCGCAGCTGCCCAGCCCCCACGAGTAGCGGGGTTCCGAGGTGAGCCAGACCGTTTCCCGGGCCCGGCGGGTGATCTCCTCGAACGCGGCCAGGTTGGGGTCGCGGGCGTTGTTGCGGCCGTCGCCGAGCACCAGCAGCGTGGTCCGCCGGGTCACCGCCGACGAATGTTCGGCCAGGAACTCACCGAACACACTGCCGTAGTCGGAGTTCGCCGCGGTATCCACCACATCGCCGCCGAAGATCAGGCCCAGCGCCCGCTCACCGGGGTGGTCGCGGAACAACTCGGTGGTCTCGGCGACGCCGTCGACGAACACGAACGACCGCACCTGGGTGAACAGGTCCTGCAGGCCGTGCACCAGGTTCAGGGTGAATCGCGAGGTCGCGCGCACCGACAGACTCACATCAGCCAGCACCACCAGCCGTGGCCGGTCCTCGGCCCGGCGCACCGTGACCGGCACGAACGGAACGCCGTCGAATCTCATGTTGCGCCGCATCGTCTGGCCCGGGTCCACCCGGCCCGCCGCCGCCACCCGGCGCCGGTGGGTGAGCGCACCGTGCAGGGTGCGGGCCAACCTGCGCAGCGAATCCTCCAACTCGGCGCGCTCGGTCTCACCGATGCGGTCGACCACCGCTTCACGGCGCTCCCGGGCTTCGACGATCTTGGTCTCCAGCGCCAGCAGCGCCTCCAGCTGTCGTTTGAGGGCCTGCGGCAGGTTCTCCAGCACCCCGGCCAGCCGCGCCCGCAACGCGGCCGCGTCGCTCTCGTCGCCGCCGCCGTCGTCGAGCGCGTCGGTCAGCCAGCCCAGCAGCGCGTCCTGTTCTGCGATGGACAGCTGCGCGTCGACGGGGGTCCCGCTCGAGGTTGCCAGCGAGCCGGGGGTGCCGGCGCCGCTGAGCCGGTCGGTGCTCAGCTGGACCCGATACGAATCGTCGGCTCCGGCGGCGCTGTCCTTGGAGAACGCGATCTCGTCGGTCAGGGCTGCCAGGTCGATCTTGTTCGCCTCCTGGTGCAGGTTGTAGCGCTGCGCGAGGTCCTCCTGCTTGAAGTAGTCGCGGATGCTCGCCGGCTTGCCGTGTTCGTGGCCGGGTTGCGGGGTTTCGCTCGGCTCCTCGGACAGCGTGAACGAGTCCAGCTCGCCGGTGTCGACGAGGTCGTCGTGGGCATGGATGTGGCCGTGACCGTGGTCGTCCGGTCCGACACGTACCAGCGAGAAGAACGCGTCGAAGATCTCGTCGAAGACCGGTTCGTCGCGATGGTCTTTGACCAGTGCGACGCGCAATGCGGTGCGCAGGACAGCCCGGGACGACAACACACCGGGCTGCCCAGCGCACCGCATCGCGTCGAGCGCTTCGGGAATCGAGACGCGCACGCCACCGAGCCGCAGCAGCCGGACGAACCGGTGCAGGGTCGCTTCCACGGGGTGCCCTACAGCGCCCGGCGCCGACCGAGTGCCGCCGCCTGCCCGGACTTCTTCGGGGTGCCGTAGTAGCCGTCGGTGAACCGGCCGGGTTTGTCCTTGGCCAGACGCACCGCCCGACCATCCTCGCCGTGGTCGTGGTCTCGGTCGTGGTCATGGTCGTGGTCTCGATCGTGGTCATGGTCGTGGTCTCGATCGTGGTCGTGGCCATGGTCTCGGTCGTGGTCGTGGTCGTGCGAATGCCGCTTGTGCAGGGACTCGGGCACGGTGGCATTGGGGTCGACCAGACGGGGCAGCGCGTCCAGCGATTTACGCACGTCCTTGTCGTACTTGACCACCACCGAGACCGTGTCGGACAGGATCTGCGCGGACAGCTCGTCGACACCGAGTACGGCCAGGGTGCGTGCCCAGTCGATGGTCTCGGAGATGCTGGGCGCCTTGCGCAGCTCGAGCTCACGTAGTCCGCGGACGATGTCGACGAGCTGGGCCGCCAGCGCATCGGACAGCCCGGTGTTCTTCGAGCGCACGATCTCCAGTTCACGCTCGGCGGCCGGGTAGTCCAGGAACAGGTGCAGACACCGTCGTTTCAGCGCAGCCGCCAGGTCCCTGGTGTTGTTGGAGGTCAGGATCACATACGGTGCGTGCTCGGCGACGAACGTTCCGATCTCGGGCACCGAAACCTGGTATTCGCCGAGGAGTTCGAGCAGTACGGCCTCCAGCGCCTCGTCGGCGCGGTCGATCTCGTCGACCAGCAGCACCACCGGCTCGGGCGAGCGCACCGCTTCGAGCAGCGGGCGCGGGGCCAGGAACCGGTCGGAGAAGAACACGCTCTCCTGGGCGCCGATGCGCGCTACCGCCTCCCCCAGATCGACGGCGTCCGCGACGATCTGGCCGATCTTCTCGCGCAGGATCTGCGTGTACAGCAGCTGCTTGCCGTAGTCCCACTCGTAGAGCGCTTTGGTCTCGTCCTGGCCCTCGTAGCACTGCAGGCGAAGCAGCCGCCGGCCGGTGGCAGCGGCGAGGACTTTCGCCAGTTCGGTCTTCCCGACCCCGGCCGGCCCCTCGATCAACAGGGGTTTGTCCAGCCGGGTCTGCAGGAACACGGTGGTGGCCAGGCGCTCGTCGGCGATGTATCCCTCGCCGGCGAGCGCCGTGCGCACCTCGTCCACCGTGGCGAACATCAGGGCAGCAGCTCGTCCAGGTCACCGTTCATGCAGTGCTCGACCACCGGGCGCACCGTGTCGAACGTGCATTCCTTGGCGTTGCCCGGGGTGCAGGCGTCGCCGAGCACGTGGTTGGTGATGCGGTCGACATCGGCCTTGTCGCCCTTGATGACCGGAGCGTTCTCGTAGAACTTGGTGGGCCCCTTCCCCAGCCGGTTCTTCGAGTAGCTGTCCTGCTTGACGTCGGTGAACTTCTCGATGATGTTGACGTCGCGTAGCAGCCGGATCGCGGCCGCCAGCGCGGCGTCGGCAGCCTGGACATCGGTCATTCCATAGGTGTCCACCCCCATGGCCGCCGCGATGTCGGCGAACCGCTTGTAGGCCACCGGCATGTTGAACGCCCACACCCGGGGCAGCGCGATCGCGTTGTTCAGCCCGTGGTGGGTGTCGTAGAACGCGCTGACCGCGTGCGAGATGGAGTGGATGATGCCCAGACCACCGGAGTTGAACGCCTGAGCGGCGATGTACTGGGCGTACATCATGCCCTCACGGCCTTTGAGGTCGGTGCCGTTCCAGGTGGCCTCGCGCAGGTTCTCGGCGGTCAGCTTGATCGCGCGGATCGCATTGCCCAGCGAAGGTTCGAAGTTCAGCCGGGACACGTAGGGCTCCGAGGCGTGGGCCAGCACGTCGAATCCGCACTGGGCGGTGTAGTCGACCGGGCACTCGTAGTACAACACCGGGTCGTCGACGGCCAGGGTGGCCACCGAGGCGTCATCGAACGCGACGTACTTGTGCGGGTTGTCCGGATCGGTGGTGGTGTCGGTGATGACGTAGGCCCACGAGGTCTCCGATCCGGTGCCCGCGGTGGTCGAGATCGCGATGTGCGGCGGGTTCTTCGGGTTCTCGCTCTTGTTGAAACCCTCGAAGTCGTTGACGTTGCGGCCGTCGTGGGCGATCGAGATGCGCGCGCCCTTACAGGCGTCGTGGGTGGAGCCGCCGCCGATGGAGACGAAGCTGTCGCATTCGTTCTCCTGGTAGAGCTTGACCGAGTCCATCACGTTGTAGTCCTTGGGGTTGGACTCCACCTGGTCGTAGACGACGACCTCGAGGCCGTGCCATTTCAGCGACTCGGCCATGTTGTGCACGATGTCGGTGCCGCGCAGGCCCGACGACATCAGCAGGGTGCGCTTGAATCCCATCTTGAGAGCTTCGGGGCCGACCATCTCGTGTGCACCGGGGCCCATCATGGCGCGGGGGAACGGGTGGAACTCCTTGATGGGGAAGGGCTTGAGGAGATCTTCGACCTTCATTGTCTGGTCCTTTCCAGGCCTGTGGCGATGCAGCAGGGTGGCGTTCGACCCTGATGAAGGCACCGTAAGCACGCGGCTGTGAGCCACGGAACAGCTCGGCGGCAAGACCGAATCCTCGGGCAGCGCGATTGCGCACGACCGGGTAGTGACCGACCTACCCGGTCGGAGAGGTGGTTGCGCCGGTGCGCCCGGTCAGTCCGTGACGGCGGCCAGCGCAGCGGCCAGGGTTTCGAGGTCGCTGTCGGTGAGATCGGCGTGCGGCGACATCCGCAGGGCCGGTCCGGTCATCTCCCGGGGGGCGCGCTCCACCCCCAGGTAGGTGGTCGCGACGCCATGTTCGGCGATCAGCCGTTCCCGCACCCGGGCGGGGTCGACGCCCTCGGGCGGGCGCAGCGTGGTGATGGCGCTCGGTTCGTCGACGGACTCCACGACCGTCCACCCCGCGACGCCGGACAGCGCCGTGCGGGTGGTGGCACCCACCTCGCGCAGCCGGGCCTGCATGGTTGCCGGCCCCACCGCCATGTGTTCGCCCAATGCCAGCGAAAAGGCCACGTGCAGTCCGACGTTGGTTTCGGCGAACCCCAGTCGCAGCCGCACCGACTCGGACAGCAGACCCGGCCGGGCGGCCAGCACCCCCACCCCGCGCGGGCCGGCGGGCCACTTGCGTGAGGACGAGTACAGCGCGTCCGCACCGATCCCGGCACAGTCGACGTGGCCGAACCCCTGGGCAGCGTCGATGACCAGGGGTATGCCGAGGTCCCGGCACACCGGGCCCAGTTCGCGGGCCGGCTGCACGATTCCGCTGTGGCTGCCGACGATCGTCAGATGCACCAGCGGCGGCGGATCGGCGGCGAGCTGGCGGGCCGCCGCGTCCACGTCGAGGCGTCCGGCGCCGTCCACCGGCAACGTGTGTCCGGCGAATCCGTGGTGCTGCATCAGCAACAGGTTCGGGCCGAACTCACCGGGTAGGCAGGCCAGCCTGCGGTCGACGCCCGCCCAGTCTTCGAGAAGGATGTCGAGCGCGTGGCCGGACCCGGTGGTGAACACGACGTCGGCATCGGGCATTCCGGTCATGGTGCGGACCGCGGCCCGGCCGGCGTCCAACGCCGGGGCGGCGGCCTCGGCGGCCTGGTAGCCGCCGATCTCGGCTTCGTGCCGGGCGTGCTGGGCGGCGGCCTCGATCACCGCGAAACTCTGCCGCGAGCAGGCCGCGCTGTCGACATGTACTCCTGCGGCGGGTGGCCGGGCCTCCCGCCAACGCTGCGCGAGCGTCACTTCACCGAGAGCGACAACCCGAAGTCGCCGGCCTCGTCGGTCCACCAGTGGGTGCGACGCAGCCCGGCGGCTGCCAGTTCGGACTCGACCCCGTCGGGGCGGAACTTGCACGACACCTCGGTGAGCATCTGCTCACCTTCGGCGAAGTCGACGCCGAGGTCAAGAGCGGAGATGCGCACGTGCTGCGCGCGGGTCGATCTGAGCCACATCTCGACGCGCTCCTCGGCGGCGTTCCACCGTGCGACGTGGGAGAAGGCATCGACGTCGAAGTCGGCGCCGAGTTCGCGGTTCACCACGGCGAGCACGTTACGGTTGAACCGTCCCGTCACCCCGGCGCTGTCGTCATAGGCACGGACCAGCCGGCCGGTGTCCTTGACCAGATCGGTGCCGAGCAGCAGGGTGTCCCCGGGCTGCATCATCTCCGACACCGACGCCAGGAACTGTGCGCGCGGCCCCGGGGTCAGGTTGCCGATCGTGGAGCCCAGAAACGCCACCAGGCGCCGTCCGGTGGCCGGGATCTTGCCCAGGTGCTCCTCGAAATCACCGCAGACCGCATCGATCTCGATACCGGGATACTCCCGGGCGATGGCCTGCCCGGCGGAGGTCAGCACGCTCGCGTCGACGTCGAAGGGGACGAAACGGCGCAGCGACCCGTGTTCGCGCATCGCGTCGAGCAGCGTGCGGGTCTTCTCCGAGGTTCCGCTGCCCAGCTCGACCAGGGTGTCGGCACCCGAGGCCGCCACGATCTCGGCGGCCCGGGTGGCCAGGATCTCGGCCTCCGCCCGGGTCGGGTAGTACTCCGGCAGCCGGGTGATCTGGTCGAACAGGTCACTACCGGCAGCGTCGTAGAACCATTTGGGCGGCAACGTCTTCGGCTGCTGCGCGAGTCCTTCCCGGACGTCGCGGCGCAACGCCTCGTCGGCGGCGTCGGCGGCCAGGTAGTTGGCGATCGACAGGTCGGAGGAGGACATCACGATCCTTTCAGTGGCGTCATCGCCACATGCGTGCCGGTGACTTCGACGAGGTGACGATCGGGAACTTCCTGCCATGCGGGATCGTCGTCGTAGGGTTCGCTGGCCAGCACGATCCCGTCGGTGCGGTGCAGCACCGACAGGGTGTCACCCCAGGTAGTGGCCAGCATCCGGGAACCGTCGGCGGCCAGGATGTTCAGCCGGGCGTTGGGGTCGTCGGCACCGACTCGGGTGACGGTGTCACCGAGGTTGTCGAGCCCCTGGCCGAAGATCAGTGCGGCCAGCAGGGCACTGTCGTTGGTCGACTCGGCATGCGGCGAGGTGGGCAGGACCGCGCGGTCGACCAGACCGTTGTGCGACAGCAGCCAGGCGCCGTCGCTGAACGGTGCCGACGCCGACGCCTCGACCGGCATGTTCACGCTGGCCGAGCGCACCGCCGCCACCACACACCCGCTCGACAGGGCAGGTGCCACCGAGGCGAACGAGGCGTCCCCCCACAGCGGGGAGGCGCTGCGCCACCGCCGCGGCACGTCGTGATCGAAGAATCCGACGCCCCAACCGTCGGCGTTCATGGTGCCGTGCTTCTGGCGGCGCGGCGCGTACGACTGAACCAGCAGACCTGAGGTGGGTTCGAGCATCAGCGAGCCGACCGTGACCGGCTCGCCGAGCCAACCCAGGTGCCTACACATGGCTAGTCGCTCTTCGCGCAAGCGGCTCATCGGCATCGTCCCAGGCCAGCCGGACACCGGAGAAGATCTGGCGCCGGATCGGGTGATCCCAGTTCCGGAAGCTGGGCCGCAGGATGCCCGGGGCCACGGCCCACGACCCGCCGCGCAGCACCCGGTAGTCGCCGGATCCCACACCGTCGAAGAACGGCTGGGAGTAGCTGTCGTAGACCATCGGCGTGAATCCCGGCCAGGGCCGCAGTGTGGAGGTCGTCCACTCCCACACGTCACCCATCATCTGCTCGGCACCATAGGCCGAGGCACCCGCCGGATAGGCACCGGCCGGCGCCGGCCGCAGTGCATCACCACCGAGATTGGCCAGCTCGGCGCTGGGTTCGGCAGCGCCCCATGGGTATCGGCGCCGGGCGCGAATCTCGGGGTCCCACGCGCAGGCTTTCTCCCATTCGACCTCGGTGGGCAACCGGGCACCGGCCCAGGCCGCGTAGGCCTCGGCTTCGAAGAAGGTGACGTGCTGGACGGGCTCGTCCGGGGGCAGTTCCTCGACGTGGCCGAACCGCGTGCGGGTGCCCGCGAGCGCTCCGCCATTCCAGAACAGCGGGGCCACCAACCCGGCCTGTTCCCGGTGCGCCCACCCGTCGGTCGACCACCAGCGGGGCTCCCGGTAGCCGCCGTCCTCGATGAACCGGCCCCACTCGGCATTGGTGACCGGCACCGTGCCGATGCGGAAGGACGGCACGTCGACGACGTGGGCGGGACGCTCGTTGTCCAGCGAGTACGGCTCGACCGAGGCATCCACGCCGAGGACGAACTCACCGCCGGGCACCGGCACCGAGGTTCCGGCCAGACCGGGCCGACCGGTGGGCAACGCCGAGCCGCGATCGAGCAGCGGCGCGCCCGAGCGCAGGCTCAGCGCCTGCAGCATGGTCTCGTCGTGCTGGTTCTCATGGCTGATCACCATGCCGAAGGTGAACGCGTCGGGGTGCCCGTCGGGCAACGCGTCGAGTACCTCCAGCGCCCGCCCGCGCACCGTGGCGCAGTAGGACCGCGCATCCGCCGGAGGCAGCAGGGGCAGATCGCCCCGACTGGCCCGGGAGTGCACGAAAGCGTCGTAGAGCTGGTCGACCTGCGGGCTCAGCAGCCCGGGCCGGTCCGGGTTGCCGCCGCGCAGCAGCCACAACTCCTCCTGCTGACCGATGTGGGCCAGGTCCCAGACCAGCGGACTCATCAACGGGTCGTACTGACGACGCACCTCCGCGTCGTCGAAGTCGACCAGCCGCAGCGTGCGCTGCCTGGCTCTGTTCAACTCGGTCGCGAGCATCTCGTGGGACGTCACAGTTGTCTACAACTCTCCCTGTGCCAGTTGGGTGACCGCGCCGGCGATGCCGTACGTCACCGCCCGGTCCGCGAAGTCGTCGGCTGGACAGCGTCCCTGCTCGACCAAACGCACGAGCGACTGCATCGATTCCCCGATGTCCGCCGGCGCCCGGTCCGCCGCTGTCTGCACACAGCGCTCGGCCGCGCGTTGCAGGCGGCGGTCACGCAGTCCGGCGCGGGCTGCGTGGTCCCATCCGGTGGCCACCGGCTCGGTGGCCTCGGCGGCGATGTCGGCCGCGGCCGGATCGTCGAGCAGGGTCGCCAGGGTGAACACCGCGGCCGGCCACAACGCGTCGGGCATCGTGTCGAGGTAGCGGACCTCGAGATAGCCGCGCGGCCGCACCGGCGGGAACAGCGTGGTGAGGTGGTAGTCGAGGTCCTCGGCGGTGGGCCTGCGGTCGTCGAGCAGTACCCGTCCGTCGGCCCAGTCGGCGAACGGCACCCATCCGGTGACCGGAACCGGCTCGGGGCTGTTCACCAGCATGACCGGCGCACGCATCGCGTAGCGGGCCCAATCGCTGGCCGGATCGTCGCCGCTGGCCCCCAGGATCGGCCCGCACCGTGCCGAGTCGAGCTGGCTCCACACCCGCTGACGGGTGGAGCACCACCCGGTGAAGGAGCCGGCGAGCACCGGCGAGTTCGCCGCGATCGCGACCATCACCGGCCCCAGCGCGTGGGCCAACTGCACCCGCTCACCCCAGCCGGTCCGCGGACCGGCATCGAAGTTGACCTGGACCGACGCCGTCGACGTCATCATCGCCGCGGCCGCCGCACCCGTCCCACTGGCCTGGAAGAACTGCTCCATCGCGTCGTAACGCACCTTCGGATGGACCCGCCCGGCCGGGCGCAGCGGGTCGGCGCCGAGCAGCACCAGACCGTAGCCGGCGCGGGCGAACGACGCGCGCAGCACCGCACGGTCGAGCCG
>NZ_JBSWXU010000172.1:0-10343 GCF_056160785.1 Mycobacterium sp. ABE4_509
GCGCCGAGCAGGCCGCCGGGGTCCCGGTGGCGCAGCAGTGCAGGGGTCTGGCCAGCGAAGTGGGGCTGGCCCGCCGTGACTCCCCCGCCCGCGGCAGCACCCACCTGGGCATGGCCCGCGCGTCGGTCGAGGAGATGCCCCACACCCTGGCGGCGCTGGAATCCGGGGCTCTGTCCGAGTGGCGGGCAACACTGATCGTGCAGCAGTCGGCCTGTCTGAGTGTCGAACACCGGCGCCAACTCGATGCCGAGCTGTGCGGCGACGCCGCAGGCCTCGAGGGCTGGGGCAACGCGCGGGTCGAAGCCGAGGCCAAGAAGATCGCCGCGCGCCTGGACGCCGCGGCGGTGGTGGCGCGCAGCGCCAAAGCCACCGAAGACCGCTGCGTGACCATCCGACCGGCTCCCGACACCATGACCTACGTGACCGCACTGTTGCCGGTCGCCCAGGGGGTCGCGTTGTGGGCTGCGTTGAAGCGCCTGGCCGACACCACGTTCGACGGCCGGACCCGCGGCCAGGTCATGGCCGACGCCCTCGTCGAGCGGGTCACCGGGCGCCCGGCCGAGCAGCCTGTTCCGGTCGCGCTGAACCTCGTGCTGGCCGACACCACACTGTTCGGCGGCGACGACAGTCCCGGCTGGCTGGCGGACTATGGGCCGGTGCCGGCCGCGGTGGTCCGCCATCTGGTCGGCGACGCGGTCAGCGACGAGCACGCCAAGGCGAGTCTGCGGCGGCTCTACCGGCACCCGCGGTCCGGGCAGCTCGTCGCGCTGGAGTCGCAGGCCCGACGATTCCCGAAGGCCCTCGCGGCGTTCATCGGGCTGCGCGACCAGACGTGCCGCACCCCGTTCTGCGACGCCCCCGTCCGGCATCGCGACCACGCCGATCCCAAACGGTGCGGCGGGGCGACGGACTCGGTCAACGGGCTGGGGCTGTGTGCGCGCTGCAACTACGTCAAGGAGGCCCTGGGCTGGCGGGTGGTGGCCAGCCAGAAGGGCGGCGTGCACCGCGCCGAGTTCCACACCCCGACCGGGGCCACCTACCGCTCCACGGCCCCGCCGCTGCCCGGGCCACCGGTGATGCACATGGCCGAGGTCGAGGCTCGGATCACCATCGCGCTGGCTGACCCGCACGCCGCTTAGGGCACACGTCTGCTCAGATCGCGTCGGGGTCCTCGGCCATTGCATCGGCGACCCGTTGCGTCACCTCGATCGCGGTGCGCGCCCAGGCCGGTGTCGCTGCGGCCAGCCCACATGCGGGGGTGACGCCGATGCGCTCCCGCAGCACCGAACGGGCGAACCCGAGCCGGTCGGTCACCGCGGCAACCGACGCCGCGACCTGCTCGACCACCGGGCGGGCGGCCGAGGGGGTGCTCGGCACCGCGCCCAGCAGCACGGTGCGGCCCGATTCGACGAACTCCCCGATTCCGTCCAGGTCGGCGGCGGTCAGGGTCGCGACGTCGACCGATACCGCGTCGATGGTGCTGCGCTGCAACAGCTGCCAGGGAAGCCCGACCGCGCAACTGTGCACCACGGCCTCACCGCCGACCGCGGCCACACATTCGTCGAGCAGACCGCCGACCACCGCCTCGTCCACCGGATGGACCGGCGAGAGGCTGGTCACCCCGGTCAGCCGCCCGGCCAGCGCCGCCGGCAGGGAGGGCTCGTCGAACTGCACCACCACCGGGGTGTCCAGCCGGCGGGCCACCTGCGCGCGGTGTGCCGCCACCCCCTCGGCAAGCGACGTGGTGAGATCACGCACCGCGCCGGCATCGGTGATGGCGCGATGACCGCCGGGAAGCTCCAGGTGCGCGGCCAGGGTCACCGGCCCCGGCGCCTGAACCTTGACCACCCGCCCGGCACCCCGCAGCCCCGCCCTCTCCCAGGCTTCTTCGAACGCGTCGATGTCTTCGTCGAGCAGGCTCGCGGCCCGCCGCGTCGTGGTACGGCGCCCGGCCGCGATCCGGTAACCACGGGGCACCGTGTCCAGGGCGATGTCGACCAGCAGCGCACCGGCGCGGCCGACCGTGTCGGCCCCCACCCCACGGGCGGGGAGTTCTACCAGATGCGGGAGCCGGTGCAGCTCGCCGACGATGATCTCGGCGGCTTCCCGGGCCGAGGAACCCGGCCAGGACCCGATGCCGGTCGCGGTAGCGAAAACACTCACTCGCCCGACGATATTCGACCCCGATACAGTCATCGCATGACGGCCCGCTCGTGCACGTCAGCGCTGTGCACCGCGGTGGTGCTGGCCGCGACGTTGGGTGGGTGCACCGCTGAGGTGACCGGGACGGCGGTGCGGCCGGCCCCCGGCCTCGACGAGGACTCCCGGTCTCCGGTCGACGTCGACGCCGTGCTGCTCGACCGGGCCCGGTTGCAGGCCATCACCGGCGCCGGCGACGACCTGACACCGGTGCCGGGAATGCAGAGCAAGACGCCGGTCGACATCGAGATGTTGCTGGAAACCGTTCCACGGCAGTGCCAGTGGGTGTTCGCCGAAACCCAGGTGTTCGGACCCGACGTCGAGGAGTTCTACAAGACCACCTACCAGAGCCCAGATCGGGGCAGCCTGCTCTCCCAGGCGGCAGCCGGCTACCGCGACCCGCAGACCGCGCTGGCCGCGTTCGACGGCCTCGTCGCCCGCATCAGCGAGTGCGACCGGAGCCGCTCGGGCAGGGCCCTAGTGGGCGAGGTGAGCGTGACCCCGGACTCGGTGCGCACCCGGCCCGGCGACTGCGGACGTGACTACCGGATCAAATCGGCGGTGCTCGTCGAGGTGACGTTCTGCTCGGTCTCGGCGACGGTGCCCGACATCGTCATGGCCAACATCCTGGACAACGTGCCCGGCTAGTGCGCCGCCCTGATGGTGGCACTGCCCAGCACCTCGTCGCCGTCGGGGTCACGCCGGTAGAGCACCATCGTCTGTCCGGGCGCCACACCCCGCAGCGGGTTGCGCAGCTCGGCGACCAGACAACCCTGGCGCAGTTCGGCGACGGCCTCGCTGATGCCGCCGTGGGCGCGCACCTGGACCGCGCACTCCACCGGGCCGCGCGGCGCGGCCCCCGAGGTGAACACCGGCGAATCACCCTGCAACACGGTCACGTCGAGATCGGACATGGTACCGACGTGCACGGTGGAGGTGGCGGCGTCGATACCGGTCACATACCGCGGTCGCCCGTCCGGGCCGGGACCGGCGATGCCCAGACCCTTGCGCTGGCCGACGGTGAACCCGTGCACGCCGTCGTGTTCGGCCAGCACCGCCCCGCTCGAATCCACCACGCTGCCGCGGCGCACCCCGATGCGGGCGCCGAGGAAGGCCTGGGTGTCCCCCGACGGGATGAAACAGATGTCGTGACTGTCCGCTTTCTGCGCGACCGCCAGCCCGCGGCGGGCCGCCTCCTGCCGGATCTGTTCCTTGGGGGTGTCACCGATCGGGAACATCGCG
Source organism: Mycobacterium sp. ABE4_509 (assembly GCF_056160785.1). Lineage (NCBI taxonomy): Bacteria > Bacillati > Actinomycetota > Actinomycetes > Mycobacteriales > Mycobacteriaceae > Mycobacterium > Mycobacterium sp. ABE4_509. The sequence continues at coordinate 3,442 of NZ_JBSWXU010000172.1, forward strand.
TGGGCGAGCTGGTCTGCGGTGAGCACGGCCAGCACGTAGGACTGGTCCTTGTCCCCGTCGACCGCCCGGCGCAACCGACCGTCCGACAGCCTCGCGTAGTGCCCGGTGGCCACCGCATCGAATCCGAGCGCCAGCGCGCGGGAGGCCAGCGCGGAGAACTTGATCCGCTCGTTGCAGCGCACGCACGGATTGGGTGTTTCGCCGCGGGCATAGGCGTCGACGAAGTCGTCGATCACGTCCTCTTTGAACCGGTCGGCGAAATCCCAGACGTAGAAGGGAATGTCGAGCACATCGGCGACGCGGCGGGCGTCGCCGGCGTCCTCCTTCGAGCAGCAGCCGCGCGAACCGGTGCGCAGGGTGCCCGGCGCCGAGGACAACGCGAGGTGCACGCCGACGACATCGTGGCCGGCGTCGACCATCCGGGCGGCGGCCACCGACGAGTCGACGCCGCCGCTCATCGCGACGAGCACCCGCGTTCCGGTTGACGGCTGCTTCGGGTGAGCGCTCATCAGGTCTGCCGCCCACCCGAACTCGCCAGTGCGGCGTGCCGCGCCCGCTCCACCGCGGCGGGCAGCACCTCCAGCACCGCGTCGACGTCCGATTCGGTGCTGTTGTGCCCCAACGACAACCGCAGCGATCCTCGCGCACCCGCTGGATCGGCACCCATCGCCAGCAACACATGGGAGGGTTGCGCCACCCCGGCGGTGCACGCCGAACCCGTCGAGCATTCGATGCCCTTGGCATCCAACAACATCAGCAGGGAGTCGCCTTCGCAACCGCGGAACGTGAAGTGCGCGTTGCCGGGTAATCTGCCCTCGGCCGGGGCACCGTTGACCTCGACGTCGTCGATGGCGGCCAGCACCCCGTCGATAAGCCGGTCACGCAGCGCCCGGACCCGCGCCCCTGCGCTCTCGACGCCGTCGACGGCGGCTTGCGCGGCCACGGCCATCGCCACGGCGCCGGCGACGTCCTGAGTGCCCGAGCGCACATCGCGCTCCTGACCCCCGCCATGCAGCTGGGGCACGCACGCGACGTCGCGGCGCAGCAGCAGCGCCCCGACTCCGGTGGGCCCACCGAACTTGTGCGCGGCCACGCTCATGGCGGCCAGTCCGCTGGTGGCGAAGTCGACCGGGATGTGGCCGACCGCCTGGATGGCGTCACTGTGCACCGGGATGCCGAACTCGGCAGCGGTCGCGGTCAGCTCCGGGACCGGCATGACCGTGCCGACCTCGTTGTTCGCCCACATCACCGAAATCAGCGCGACATCGCTGGGATCCCCGAGGGCCGCGCGCAGCCCTGCGGCGCTGACCGCACCGTGCTCGTCGACCGGCAGCCAGGTGACCTGCGCACCTTCGTGTTCAGCCAGCCACTGCACCGCGTCGAGGACAGCATGGTGTTCGACGGCGGTGGTGATAATCCGACGGCGGCGCGGATCGGCGTCACGGCGCGCCCAGTAGATTCCCTTGACGGCCAGGTTGTCGCTCTCAGTGCCACCCGCGGTGAAGATCACCTCCGAGGGCCGCGCACCCAGCACGTTGGCCAGCGTTTCGCGGGACTCCTCGAGCCGGCGCCGGGCCACACGACCTGAGCCGTGCAGCGAGGAGGCGTTGCCCACGGTCGCCAGCACAGCAGCCATCGCCTCGACGGCCTCGGGGCGCATCGGGGTGGTGGCGGCATGGTCCAGATAGACCGGGCCCGGCACAGTCATAACCGTTCCACCATAGCCGTCCTGCGCCGACCGGCCTCATCGCGCTCACGCCACCAGCGCGTGACCCTCACCGCAGTCGGTCGTCGCCACCAGCGCAGGCCGGTCCGGCCGGCCGCGCACGGCTGCTTCGCAGCGTGCAGCCAGCTCCCGGCGGTCGGTTCCCGGCAGTTGCAGCGACTCGACGTGAATGTGGCAGACGGTACGGCGGGCGGTGATGACGCGCCGCACCGACGTCAGCAGCGAGTCGTCGCCGACGAACGCCGGCACGGTGGACGGCCTGCCGTCGCGGTGCCGGTAGTGCAGCCGCAGCGGCTGCACCGGCCGTCCGGAGTCGACGGCCGCCTGGAACATCGCGGGGCGGAATCGCCCGTAGCCCAGGCCGCACCATGTGGTGCCCTCGGGGAACGCGATCACGGTGTGCCCGGCCCGCAGCCGCTCGGCGACGGCGGACACCACGGCCGGCAGCCTGCGCAGCCGCTCACGGTCGATGGGGATGATCTTCATGATCCGCACGATCGGGCCCAGGGCCGGCCACTCGACGAGATCGGCTCGGGCCACGTAGGAACCGGGCAGCACGGTGCCGATGGTGAAGACGTCCAGCCACGACACGTGGCCGCTGACCACCAGCACACCGGGCACGTTGCGGATCGGCCCGCCGGACACCTGCATCCGGACCCCGAGGCAGCGCAGCATCAACCGGCAGTAGCCGCGCTGCAGGTGCGACCGGCCGGGCATCGGCACGGCCAGCAGCCACACTCCGCAGAACAGGGTCAGGGCCGCCGCCGTGCGCAGCGCGGTGCGGCATGCGACCACCCACCTGCGTCCCGGGCAGTCGGCGCCTGCATGCACGCATCCGGCGCCGCAGCTGGCCCGCTGCAACCAGGCGTGCTCGGCCGCGAGCGTCACGCGGACTCACCCACCGCGACCGCCGCGGCACCCACCGACCGCAACCGCTTCAGATAGCGGGTGTCGGCGCGGCGTTTGTCGAGCAGCGCCGGGAAGTCACCCACCCCGAAGTCGGGGTCGTGCGCCGGTTCTCCGCACACCTGCGCGCCGAGCCGCAGATAGCCGCGCATCAGCGGCGGCACCGCCACCCGCGGGGGCGGTTCGATGTCATCGAGGGCGCAGCCGTCGAGCACGACCGGCCGGTACGGATACACCGTGCAGTCGGCGGGGGCGGCGTGCCGGCGCAGGACGAAGTCGCGCACGCCGCGCAGTTGGCTGCCCGGGCGTGCCTCCCCCAGCGGATCGGCGACCGGCACCGAGACACAACCGGTGACGTAGTCGTAGCCGCTGCGGTCCAGGTAGGCCAGGATCCCGGCCCACATCAGCAGCACCACGGCACCGTTGCGGTGACCGTCACGCACCACTGCCCGGCCCATCTCGACCAGTGAGGATCGCAGCGGGTCCAGCGCCGAGACGTCGAATTCGGTGGCGGTGTAGAGACCGCCGGCGGCGATCGCGCCGGGCGGCGGCAGCATGCGGTAGCACCCGACCAGCTCGCCGGTGTCGTCGTCTCGGACCAGCAGGTGATCGCAGTGTTCGTCGAACCGGTCGGCGTCGAGCCCACCGGAGCTTCCGTCGTCGTTGAGGGTGAACCCGGGCTCGGAGGTGAACACCTCGTGGCGCAGACGTTGCGCGGCTTGGATGGAGTCGGCGTCGGTGCACAGCAGCATCGAATAGCGGGGATGGCCCGATTCGCCGTCTGCGGTGTTCCAGGTGTCGGACGGGATGAGTACAGAAGCAGTGCTCATAGCGAGCACGGTCGCGCAGGTGTCGGGCGCGACGGCAATCGATACGTGACGTGTTCGTGAGCGCTGGGTGACGGTTCGGGTTGTCAAGATCATGCCGACCAGCGCAAAAGGCCCCCGTTTCCGGCGGAAACGGGGGCCTTGGCGTCTGCTCGCGCAGCGAGGATCAGCCCTTGCGGGCCTTGACCGCCTCGGTCAGCTGCGGGGTCACCTTGAACAGGTCGCCCACGATGCCCAGATCGGCGATCTCGAAGATCGGGGCTTCCTCATCCTTGTTGACCGCGATGATCGTCTTCGAGGTCTGCATCCCGGCACGGTGCTGGATGGCACCGGAGATGCCCAGCGCGATGTAGAGCTGCGGCGACACGGTCTTGCCGGTCTGGCCGACCTGGAACTGGCCCGGGTAGTAGCCGGAGTCCACCGCGGCGCGCGACGCGCCCACGGCGCCGCCGAGCGAGTCGGCCAGCTCCTCGACGATCTTGAAGTTCTCCTCGCTGCCGACGCCACGGCCACCGGAGACGACGACCGTCGCCTCGCTCAGCTCGGGACGGTCACCGGCGACAGCCGGCTCGCGGGAGGTGATCTTCGTCGCGTTCTCGGCCGGAGCCGGGACCTCGACCTTGACGACCTCGCCGGCGCCGTCGGCGGGCTCGGCGTCGAACGAGCCCGGACGCAGCGTGATCACCGGGGTCTCACCGACGGGCTCGGCCTCGACGGTGTAGGCACCACCGAAGATCGAGTGCACGACCTTGCCGCCGGCCTGGACGTCGACGACGTCGCCCAGGATGCCGGCGCCGATGCGGGCAGCCAGCCGGCCCGCGATCTCCTTGCCGTCGGCGTTGGACGCCAGCAGCACCGCGGCCGGGGTGGCCGACTCGGCCAGCGCGGCCAGGACGTCGACATACGGGGTGATCAGGTACTTCTCGGCGTCGTCGGACTCGGCGACGTAGATCTTGGCGGCGCCGGCGGCCTTCAGGCCGTCGACGAGCCCGTCGGAGGTGCCCGGTTTGCCCACCACGACGGCGGCGGGCTCGCCCAGCACCCGGGCGGCGGTGATCAGTTCGGCGGTGACCTTCTTGAGCTCACCTTCGGCGTGCTCGACGAGCACGAGTACTTCAGCCATGGGTTTCGTCTACCTCTGTGTCTGTCTGTGGGTGAAAGTTCTTCGATGAGCTCTAGATGATCTTCTGCGCGACGAGGTATTCGGCGATCTTGCTGCCGCCCTCACCCTCGTCGGTGACCTTCTCGCCGGCGGTCTTGGGCGGCTTCGGGGTCGAGGACAGCACCTTCGACCCGGCGTTGGCCACGCCCACCTCGTCGCCCTCGACACCGATCTCGGCCAGGGTCAGGGAGGTCACTTCCTTCTTCTTGGCGGCCATGATGCCCTTGAAGGACGGGAAGCGGGGCTCGTTGATCTTCTCGTTGACGCTGACCACGGCGGGCAGCGTCGCCTCGAGGGTGAACACGCCCTCGTCGGTCTCGCGCTCACCGGTGACCTTGCCGTTGTCCACGCTGAGCTTGCGCACGTGGGTCAGCTGGGGCAGGCCGAGATACTCGGCGATGATGGCCGGAACCGCCCCGCCGGTGCCGTCGGTGGCCTCGTTGCCGGCGATGACCAGCTCGGTGCCCTCGATGGTGCCCAGGGCGCGGGCCAGCGCCCAGCCGGTCTGGACCATGTCCGAACCGCTCATGCCCTCGTCGACGAGGTGCACGGCCTTGTCGGCGCCCATGGACAGTGCCTTGCGGATGGCCTCGGTGGCGCGCTCGGGACCGGCGGTCAGCACCGTGACCGTGCTGTCGCCGCCTTCTTTCTCCTTGATCAGCAGCGCCTCTTCGACGGCGCGCTCGTTGATCTCGTCGAGCACGGCGTCGGCAGCATCACGGTCGAGGGTCCAATCACCCTCGGACAGCTTGCGCTCGGACCACGTGTCAGGGACCTGTTTGATCAGGACCACGATATTCGTCATGACTCTGGTTCGTCCTCCTCGGAAGGGGCCCTCTGAGGGCCTTTGCCGGCCTGCCATACCACGTTTGAAGCAATCACCACCATGTTACCCGTGGGTAACTTTGTGTGGTTCGCAGGAACACCATAGCTGGTCGAAGTTTGTGCTCGATCAACCCGTCGGGGAGGAACAGACGGGGCGAACGGTTCGCCGCTGCGCGGTTACGGGTTAGCCTGCCTCCCCATGGGCGCTTGCGCGAAGAGAAGATGGACCCGGTGAGCGCTTGCGCGAAGAGAAGATGGACCCGATGAGCTCAGCTATGACCGGCGCGGCCGGCAACGGCCGGCCGACCGGGGGAAACGCATCCCCGCACGAGGCCCGCGAGGCTGTGGACACCGCTGCGCTGCCGCTGACCGGTGAACGCACCGTTCCCGGCATCGCGGAGGAGAACTACTGGTTCCGCCGCCACGAGGTCGTCTACCGGCGGCTGGCCGACCGCTGCCTCGGCCGCGACGTGCTCGAAGCCGGATGTGGCGAAGGTTACGGCGCCGATCTGATCGCCGACGTCGCGCACCGGGTGATCGGCCTGGACTACGACGCGTCGACCGTCGAGCACGTCCGGGCCCGCTATCCCCGCATCGAGATGCGCCAGGGCAACCTCGCCGACCTGCCGCTGCCCGACGAGTCGGTGGACGTCGTGGTCAACTTCCAGGTCATCGAACACCTCTGGGACCAAGGCCGGTTCGTCGCCGAGTGCCACCGGGTGCTGCGCCCGGGCGGGCTGCTGCTGATGTCGACACCGAACCGCATCACCTTCTCCCCTGGCCGCGACACCCCGGTCAACCCGTTCCACACCCGCGAACTCAACGCCGCCGAGCTCACCGAACTGCTCGAATCGGCCGGTCTGTTCACCGTGCGATCGATGCTCGGCGTCTACCACTCGGCCCACCTGACCACCCTGGACGACCGGCACGGCGGATCGATCATCGACGCCCAGATCGCGCGGGCGGTGGCCGACGCACCGTGGCCCGCCGACCTGCTCGCCGACATCGAATCCATCACCGTCGACGACTTCGACCTCGAACCGGCAGGCCACGGCATCGACATCGACGACAGCCTGGACCTGGTGGCGATCGCGGAGCGGACATGACCGAACCGCAGACGGAGGCCGTCCCCGGGCTGTTCACACTGGTCCTGCACACCCACCTGCCGTGGCTGGCCCACCACGGCCGCTGGCCGGTCGGCGAGGAGTGGCTCTACCAGTCCTGGTCGGCGGCGTATCTGCCGCTGATGCGGGTGCTGCGCGCGCTGGCCGCAGAAGACCGCCGCCACCTCGTCACCCTCGGCGTCACCCCGGTGGTCGCCGCCCAACTCGACGACCCCTACTGCCTGCAGGGCATGCAGCACTGGCTGGCCAACTGGGGGCTGCGGGCTCTCGAGGCCGCCACCATCCGCACCGCGACGGGCCCGGCGCCGGCGTCCACGCCCGAGGCACTGCGC
>NZ_JBSWXU010000173.1:0-10334 GCF_056160785.1 Mycobacterium sp. ABE4_509
TGGGGGGGGTGGCGGTGCGGGCGGGGGTCCGTTGAGGAACGTGTTGCCGGCCGGTGCCGGCTCCTCGGCCGGCGGCGGTCCTTCGGGCTGCCCGCCGGTGGCCAGCTGCGGCAGGTGCTGGGTCTCGCTGCCGCTCGAAGACGAGCCCGACGACGACCCTGACGAGGACGAAGACGAGGACGAGGACGACCCTGACGAGGAGGACGGCAGGCTGACGTCGGGAACCGGGATCGGCGGGAGGTTGAGCCGCTCGGCCGGGATGTCCGGGGGCGGTACCGGCGGTTGGCCGTTGATCAGCAGCGGCCCCTTGGCGCTGTTGAGCAGTGTCGACCAGCCGCCGTTGCCCAGGGTCGCGCCGATGCTGCAGGACACCTGGCGGCTGCCGGCCGACCAGCTCGGCAACGAAATCGTGCTGTAGACCAGGGTCAGCGTGGTGTTGCGCAGCTCGATCGGCGCCAGGTAGGCGTCGGTGATCTCGGTGCAGGTGTCCTTGATGAAGGTGTCCTGCTCGGGTTCGGGCGGCAGGGCGTCGGGGAAGCGCTCGGCGAGGTTGACCGCGCCGGTGACCTCCATCGAGTGCGGGGCCGCGCAGTCCACCGGGATGTCGGTGGGCTGATTGGTCGCCGGGTCGATGCCCAGGCAGGTCCCCGGCGGCCACACCTTGGACTGGTCGATCTCGGCGATCTTGCCGGTGAAAGCCAGTTGCTGATTGTTTGGCCCGGGTAGCTGCAGGCCGCAGAGCATCCTGCGCTCGCCCGTGGTGCGCCACGCCTTCTCCCCGGACCACAGCATGCTGACCGTGAACCGGCTGTTGGGGTCGAAGCGTGCGCCGAGGTAACGCTTGACCGCGGCCGAGCACTGTTCCTGGCTGATCTGCTGGATGCGGGCCGCCGACGGCGGTGCGGCCTCGGGGCCGTACTCGCTGCCCGGGAAGGTGCGCATGTCCACCGACTCCGCGACCTCGAACCGGTGCTCGTCGACGCAGTCGACGATCTCGGCGGCATCCGGGGTGCGGTCAGGCCAGTTCAAGCAGTCCCCGGCCGAGGCGTGGTCGAAGGTGTCGTTGCCGCGGGGTCCCAGGGAGATCGCGTTGGCGGTCAGCCCGCTGGTCCGCTCGGTCTGCGGCAGCGCGGTGATGACCCCGGCGATCAGCAGCCCGCCCAGCGCGGTGAGCAGCAGCGCACGCCGGGTCGACTCGGCCTGCAGGCTGCGCCACCGCGTCTTGGGCCGCGTTGTCTCGTCGCGGCCCTGGCCCACGTCCGCGCCGGATTCGTCGTGCATGTCCACTGGTCCCTCCACCATCGCGCTCCATTGTGACAGGCGTGTCAGGTGTAGTGACAAGAGATGCAGTTGTAACGTAATGCGGTTGTGCCGGTCCGGTCGCCGACCCCGTAGGGTTTCCCGCGTGATCGACCTCAAGGTGTTGCGAGAAGACCCCGACCGTGTGCGCGCCTCGCAGCTGGCCCGCGGTGAGGATCCCGGCCTCGTCGACGCGCTGTCCAGTGCTGACGCCGCGCGCCGGGCGGCCATCTCGGCGGCCGACACCCTGCGGGCCGAGCAGAAGTCGGCCAGCAAGCTCGTCGGTAAGGCCTCGCCGGAGGAACGCCCCCGCCTGCTGGCCGCGGCCAAGGAGCTCGCCGAGCAGGTCAAGGCCGCCGAGGCCGCCCAGACCGACGCGGAGAACGCGTTCACCGCGGCGCACATGGCCATCTCCAACGTGATCATCGACGGGGTGCCCGCCGGTGGCGAGGACGACTGGGTGCTGCTCGACACCGTGGGTGAGCCGCCGGCGATACCCGAGCCCAAGGACCACATCGAACTCGCCGAATCGCTGGGGCTGCTGGACATGGAACGCGGAGCCAAGGTCGCCGGTTCGCGGTTCTATTTCCTGACCGGCCGGGGGGCACTGCTGCAGCTGGGGCTGCTGCAGCTCGCGGTCCGGGTCGCCACCGAGAACGGCTTCACGCTGATGATCCCACCGGTGCTGGTGCGTCCCGAGATGATGGCGGGAACCGGCTTCCTCGGCGCCCACGCCGACGAGGTGTACCGGGTGGAGGCCGACGATCTGTATCTGGTCGGGACCTCCGAGGTGCCGCTGGCGGGTTACCACGCCGGCGAGATCCTGGACCTCTCGGCCGGCCCGAAGCGCTACGCCGGCTGGTCGTCGTGCTTCCGGCGGGAGGCCGGCAGCTACGGCAAGGACACCCGCGGCATCATCCGGGTGCATCAGTTCGACAAGGTCGAGGGATTCATCTACTGCCGCCCCGAGGACGCCGAGGCCGAGCACGAGCGGCTGCTGGGCTGGCAGCGTCAGATGCTGGCCCACATCGAGGTGCCCTACCGGGTCATCGACATCGCGGCCGGTGACCTGGGTTCCTCGGCGGCGCGCAAGTTCGACTGCGAAGCGTGGGTGCCGACCCAGAACACCTACCGGGAGCTGACATCCACGTCGAACTGCACGACCTTCCAGGCCCGGCGGCTGGCCGTGCGCTACCGCGACGACAACGGCAAGCCGCAGACCGTGGCGACGCTGAACGGCACCTTGGCCACCACCCGCTGGCTGGTGGCGCTCGTCGAGAACCATCAGCAGCCCGATGGCAGCGTCCGCGTCCCCGCCGCGCTGGTGCCCTACGTCGGAACCGAGGTGCTCGAGCCCGCCTGATCGAGTGACGGTCTTGTTAGGGTTGGACATGACCGCGACGGTGGCCCAGCTGTGGCGATTTCCGGTGAAGTCGATGGGCGGAACCACGGTCGACCGCCTTCACATCGACCGGCGCGGTGTACACGCCGACCGGCTGTGGGCGGTGCGTGACCTCGAACGTGACATCACCGCGTCGGCCCGCAAAATGCCTGCCCTGCTTGGCTGTTCGGCACGCTATGCGCAGGCGCCCGGGCCCGCTGCCGGGCCCGGAAACGTTCCCGAGGTCATCGTCACGCTGCCCGACGGCGCCGAGTGGTCCAGCGCCGATCCGGGTGTCGACGATGCGTTGTCGGCGCTGCTCGGCCGGGCCGTGCGGCTGACCGCGCTGCCCCCGGTCGGCGACGTGCGGCTGCACCGGTTGTCGGTGCGGCAGAGCCGCGCCGGCTTCGCGGCCGGCGAGGTCCGCCGGGATTTCGGTCTGTCCGATGCCGAGGCGCTGCCGGACACGTCGGTGTTCTCGACCAGACAGATGGTCACGCTGGCGCGCTACGCCACACCGCCGGGCACGTTCGTCGACCTGAGCCCGGTGCACGTGGCCAGCACCACCAGCCTGGCATCGCTGGCCGCCGACGGCGTGTCCTATGACGTGCGGCGGTTTCGGCCCAACATCCTGGTCGACCTCGTGGTCGACCGAGAAGAGCCCGGCGACTCCGGCTATCCGGAGGCGGGCTGGGTGGGCGCCGACGTGGCGGTGGGCACGGTGACGTTGCGCGTCACCAACCCCACCATCCGGTGCGTGGTGCCCACCCGTGCACAGCCGGGGCTGGACCTCGACCGCGGCCTGACCCGCCGGCTGGCCGAGGCCACCGACCGGTTCCTCGGTGTCTACGCCGATGTGACCACGCCCGGCACCGTGCGGGTGGGAGATGCCGTGGCCGTCCGTCACCCGGCGCCGCCCGGGGCCGTGCGCCGGGTGGCCGACAGCGTCGGCCGGGCCGTGATGCGTCAGCTGCAGAGCGCGCTGGAGGCCACCATCCTGCGGGAGCGGTGACGGTGCGCCTGGGTGCCTGGGCGGTGCTGGTGTTGTGGACCGCGGCCGCTGCGGGACTCTTCGTAGCCGTGTTGGCGGCCGCCACGGCCTACGGCAGCTACTCCTACGGCACGTACCTCGAGGACTACGGGGTGCGCACGCAGGCCTACGTCGATCTCGAGGCCGACGTGCTGACCAGAAAGGCGACCGTCGACTTCCGGACCCCGAACGGCTACACCTACCTCACCCAGGTGCGGTTCTGGATGCTGAACCCGCCCCGCGAGGCGGCCGAAGTCACGATCGTCTACGACCCCTCCGACCCCCGCGACGCCATGTTGTTGGGCAGCAACGAGAACCGGGTGATCGCGGTGTTCTTCGCCTTCGGCGCCGCCTACGCGACCAGTGTCGCCGTCGGTGCGGCCGCAGGCGCGCTGCTGGTCCGCCGCTAGCGCTTCAACAGTTCGTCGAGCAACTCGAGGAACTGCTTGGGTCGCACAGGAGTGCAGGCCGGTTCGGGGAAGGCGCCGTCGACATCGAAGGTGACCAACGTCGACTTGATCGGTCGGTAGATGTCCAGCGGCAGCCAGCGTCGCAGGTCCGAACTGCCCCAGATGCGGAACCTGTGCAGGAACATGCCGAGCGGCTCCGCGCGATAGCTGCGGATGTCGCGCAACGGGATCACCTTCGAGGTGCCCGACGGAAAGTGATAGCGCCGCAACGTGAGTGCCTCACGATCCAGCTGGATCCGTCCGTCGTCGTAGTACTGCCGCGACGGGGCGCTCATTTCTTCTCCGATCTGAGCTCGTGGCCCTTGGAGGTCAGGCACCGGCCGTTGGTCAGATTCCATTGCCAGCCGTGCAGATTGCAGGTCAGCGTGGTGCCCTCGATCACCCCGAACTTGGACAGGTCGGCCTTGAGGTGCGGACAGCGTCGCTGGATCTCCCAGCCGTCGAGCGTGATCGATGCGCTGTCGTCGTGCGCTTCGGCGAACCAGCCGTCGGCATAGGCGATTCGCTCGTCGGTCAGACATTTGAAGAACGTGTACAGGTACTCGTTGTAGCCACCCACCCGCCAGGCGGTGAACCGGGTCGACAGGAAGATGGTGTTGACCCAGTCCGGTTCGGCATCGCGCAGCACGGTGCGCACCAGCTCCGGTGCGATGCCGAACCCGTAGCGGAACTTCTCGTCCGGGATCGGTTCACGCACTGCGCGTTTCGGAAAGTCGATGACCACGGTCTCCCGGTGTCCCGGGGAGGACAGGCGCAGTTCGACCGGGTACCCGATGCCGTCGCAGATCTGGTCGCTCTGGACCATGATCGGTTCGAACAGCTCGCGCAGCGGCTCGAGCAGCGGCTCACCCGCCGCCGGTGCCCAGCGGGCCTTCTCGGCCGCCAGCGCCGGGGCCATCCGCTGGGCGTAGACCTCGATGTAGTCGGCTTTGGCGGTGGTGAAGATGGCCTCCACCTCGTCGTCGGGCAACGGGTGGGTCAGCGAATGCAGTTGCGAGCCGGACAGATCGGCGGTGGAACCGGGGATCATCAGCAGGCCGCCGTGGTGGTCGTGCGCCTTCATCTGGTTCAGGAACACGACCTGGTCGGGGAAGATGTTCGCCGGATCGCCGTGGTCGTCGTTTAGCTCGCGCAGCGCCGGGTCCAGGAAGCACGGCGGCCCCGCCGACGGGATCACCCACGTCGCACCGACCTGGGCGATGTACTGGCGGCAGCGGTCCATCTGACGCTGCCGTTTCTGGATGCCGAAGGCTTCCTTGGCCCGGGCCGGCATCTCGTAGACCATCGGGTACCAGATGGCGCCGGAGTACTGCAGCATGTGCACGTCGATCTGGCCGAAGTCGGCGTGCAGCATGTCCAGATCGACCGGCCGGGCGTCGTTCATGTTGAACACGGTGGTGGCACCGTCGTCGACGACCAGCGCCGAGTCGCCGATCGGACCGTCGGCGGGGGCCCGCAGCGCGATGATCATCACGTCGAGTTCACCCTTGGGTCCGCTGACCCGGTGCTTGACCGAGTCGGTGGTCTCGAAGAACCGGGAGAAGCCCAACTTCTCCAGTTCGCGGCGCAGATCGGGCACCGGGAAGTCCGGCAGCAGCACCACCGCGTCCTTGTTGACGTGCTCGGCCAGGTTCTGCGGGTCGAAATGATCCTTGTGCAGATGCGAAACGTACAGATAGTCCACATCGCCCAGCGCCGCCCAGTCGAGCGCGCTGTTGTCCGGGAAAGGGAACCAGGATGCGAAGTAGGCCGGATTGACCCACGGATCGCAGAGGATGGATCCAGCCTTGGTGTCGATCCGGAAGCCGGCGTGCCCGACACTGGTGACCTGCACTGATACCCCTTCGGTGGTCGCCCACGCAGCTGCGTGCTCCGCATGGGAGTTTAGTCCTGCCCGCCAGGGCCGTCGTTCGGTGAGCCGGTTTGGCCGATTACTCTTGCCGCTGTGGAACCGGTATACGGCACAGTGATCCAGCTCGCCCGGCTGGTCTGGCGGGCCCAGGGGCTCAAGTTCACCGTGACCGGGGTGGAGAACCTGCCACGTACCGGCGGTGCGGTCGTGGCGATCAACCACACCAGCTATTTCGATTTCACCTTCGCCGGGCTGCCCGCCTACCGGCAGCACCTCGGCCGCAAGGTCCGGTTCATGGCCAAGAAAGAGGTCTTCGACCACAAGATCACCGGCCCCGTCATGCGCAGCCTGCGGCACATCGAGGTGGACCGCGACAGCGGGGCCGCCTCCTTCGACGAGGCGTGCCGCAAGCTCAGGGAAGGCGAGCTGGTCGGCGTCTATCCCGAGGCGACGATCAGCCGCAGCTTCGAGATCAAAGAGTTCAAGTCGGGCGCGGCGCGGATGGCGATCGCGGCGGGCGTGCCGATCGTGCCTCATATCGTGTGGGGCGCTCAGCGCATCTGGACCAAGGGGCACCCGAAGAACATGTGGCGACCCAAGGTCCCGATCTCGGTGGCCGTCGGCGTCCCCATCGAGCCGACGCTGCCGGCCGTCGAACTGACTGCACTGCTGCATTCGCGCATGCAGCACCTGCTGGAGCAGGTGCAGGACGCCTATGGTCCGCACCCGCCCGGCGAGTTCTGGGTTCCGCACCGGCTCGGCGGGGCGGCGCCGTCGCTGGCCGAGGCCAACCGGATGGACGCCGAGGAGGCGGCCGCCAAGGCGGCCCGCCGGGCACAACCCCCCAACCCGGACAGCGGAGCCGGCGAGGCCCCGGGGTAGCGCGATGGAACCGGTCTTCCGCACGCTGGAAATCGCGGCGAACGTGGCGGTCCGGGCCACCGGGACACGGATCTCTTTCCACGGACTAGCCAACCTGCCCGCCACGGGTGGTGCCGTTGTCGCGATCAACCACACCTCCTACGTCGACTGGTTGCCTGCGGCGCTGGCCGCCACCGCCCGCAAGCGGCGGATGCGGTTCATGATCAAGGCCGAGATGAGCGAGGTGTCGGTGGTCGGTTGGTTGATCCGGCACACCAAGACCATCCCGGTCGACCGGCAGGCGGGGGCGGGCGCGTTCGCCGCGGCCGTCGAGGCGTTGCGTGCCGGCGAACTCGTCGGCGTCTATCCCGAAGCCACCATCAGCCGCAGTTTCGAACTCAAGGAGTTCAAGACCGGCGCCGTGCGGATGGCGCGCGCAGCCCAGGTGCCGATCGTTCCGCTGATCGTGTGGGGTGCTCAGCGGATGTGGACCAAAGACCATCCGAGAAGACTGGGTCGCAACAACATCCCGGTCACCGTCGCCGTGGGGGAGCCGTTGGCGCCGCGGGGTTCGGTGGGAGACCTCGACGCTGCTTTGCGCGCGGCGATGACCGGTCTGCTGCATGATGTGCAAACTGGTTATCCCCAGCCGAAGGGAGCGTTCTGGGTGCCACGTCGACTGGGAGGCTGTGCGCCGACGCCCGCGCAGGCCAGGGTGCTCGATGCCGAGGAGCTCGCCGAGCGGGCGCGTAGACGGGCGGAGGACCCATGACACCGGAGTTGATCGCCACCGACGTCGACGGCACCCTGCTCGACGAGGACGAGAAGGTCAGCGCCCGAACGCGGGCCGCGGTGCACGCCGCCGTCGCGGCGGGTGTGCAGTTCGTGCTGGCCACCGGTCGCCCGCCGAGGTGGGTGCCCCCGGTCACCGACCAGCTGGGGCTCGCCCCGATGGCGGTGTGCGCCAACGGCGCGGTGATCTACGACTCGGCTGCCGACCGCATCGTGTCGGCCCGCACCCTGTCGGTCGATGTGCTCGCCGAACTGGCCGAGGTGGCCACCCGCGTCATCCCGGGCGCCGGTCTCGCGGTCGAGCGGGTCGGCCGCACCGCCCACGACGCGGCCACCCCGCAGTTCGTCAGCTCCCCGGGTTACGAGCACGCCTGGCTCAACCCGGACAACACCGAGGTGTCGATCGAGGATCTGCTCAGCGCGCCGGCGGTCAAACTGCTGATCCGCAAGGCGGGGGCGAGCAGCGCCGAGATGGCGGCGGTGCTGCTCGAGCATGTCGGCATTTCCGGTGACATCACCTATTCGACCAACAACGGCCTGATCGAGGTCGTGCCGCTGGGTATCAGCAAGGCCACCGGGATAGACGAGGTGGCCCGGCCGCACGACATCGACGCCGCCTGCGTGGTGGCGTTCGGTGACATGCCCAACGATGTGCCGATGCTGAGCTGGGCCGGTCTCGGGGTGGCCATGGGCAATGCCCATCCCGACGCGCTGGCCGCCGCCGACGAGGTGACCGCGACCAATGCCGACGACGGGGTGGCCCGGGTGCTGGAACGGTGGTGGCCCTAGATCGGGTTGATCGGCGGGGTGAACCGCTCCAGCTGGATCGGCTCGGGCCCGGGTTCTGCGGTGGGGAGCTCGACCGGGACGCCGTCGATGACGCGGGTCACCGCGCCCGTCTCGCGGTCGAAGTTCAGTGTGCCGTGCTGGAAGTTCTGCACGATCCACTGCGGTTCGGCGATCTCGGCGCTGGTCGGTAGGCCCAGCGCGCCCCGTTCGAAGCCCAGCGATCCCCACGCCTTGTACAACTCGCCGGTGATCGGTGCGGCGCCGCTCTCCGGGGACCAGTACACCGCGCCGTGCTGGAACGTCACGTAGCGGGACTGGCCCTGGCCGGAAGCCTCCGGTGAGGTCGGCCAACCCAGGTAGCTGTCCTTGCCGCCGAGGCTCTCCCACTCGGCGAAGATCGCGCCGCCGCGCAGCTGCTCGGCCAACTGCGCCGGTCCGGGCGGATCGTTGAACCGGGCCGCGATGTCGCGGATCTGCCCCATCAGCGCATAGGCCGCGTCGCCCGGGCATTCGGTGACCCCGACGTCGCGGTGGGTGAAGATGGCCGGCAGCGTCGGGGCGGCGCCGAACGGGAACTTGGTGAACGAGCCGCCCTCGGACGGCAGCACCACCGCGCCGAGCGGGTCGACGTCGGCCTGGCCGAGCACCCAGCCCAGCAGCCGGGCCGTGGTGCGCAGCTGGACCGGGGTCGGCGGTTCGACCTCGAAGTTGCCGAGCATCGCCACGCCCCAGGTGTTGTGGTTGAAGCCGCCGGTGTGCGCGCCCTCCACCGGCCGGGTCATTCCGCCGGCCCGTCCCTCGAAAACCTGGCCGTACCTGTCGACCATCGCGTTGTAGGCGATGTCGCACCAGCCCAGGGTGCGGGTGTGGTACTCGTAGATCGATCGGACGATGCCGGCCGAGTCCTGTGGGGTGTAGTCGTTGCTGCCCGCGGTGTGGTGCACGACGCCGGCCTGGATCCGGGAATCGTAGCGGGGCTCGCCGCAGCGCATGGACTCGTCAGCGCCCCACTGGCCACGCCCGATGATGGCGGGCGGCTGGCCCGGCGGTGTCGCGGCGTTGGGCAGCGGGGCCAGGTCGGCCGGGGCCTGCGGGGGGCTGATCAGCACCGCGTTGATGTTCTGCCCGAACGGCTGCTCGGTGGTGGCGGGCACGTATCCCAGTTCGGGACCCTCGCCGTCGGTGGCGGGCTGCTCGGGCTGGGCCGGGATCGGCGGGGCGTCCGCAGGGCGGGTGACCGCGATCTGCACCGTCGTGGTGCGGCCCACGAAGACCGGTTCGGTGCCGCGCGGGCCCGGTAGATCGGCGCCGACTCCGCCGAGTTGCTCGGCTTCGTACCACGGGCCCCAGGAGCCGTCGGTTCGCTGGGCGCGCACCCGCGCGCTGGTGCCGGTGAGGTCCTGGGAGGTCAGCGCAACCATCGAGAACGGCGTGTCCTGGTGGATCTCGCGGACGGTCTCACCGGCTCCGAGCCCGTCGAGGGGCTGTTGGACCATCTCGGGTGCGGCCACGGCCGGATCGTCGCGGTCCCCGGGCACCCCGGTGATGGCCCAGGGCAGCAGCATCACCGTCGCCGCGGTAGCGGTGAACAGGATTGATGGTGCGGGACGACGGCACGGCACGGCCCGATGTTACGTATGTGCTAGATGATGCTCGTGTTTCGACACGGCTCTGGAGTGAATTAACTGTCGATCCGATATCACCGGCGCCGGCAACCACCCCGCACCGGCAACGGCACCGCAGAGCGGGGGTGCTTCTGCGGTGCCGTTAGGGGGTAGGACTTCGTTGTCCGTTTTGCCGGGGACTTAGGGGGTTTCTAGAGGCCTGGGGTGATCGCTGCCTCGGCGGGCAGCGCCGCGG
>NZ_JBSWXU010000174.1:0-10305 GCF_056160785.1 Mycobacterium sp. ABE4_509
CTGCTGGGCGTCGGATCCGCTGGGGGCGGCGGCGGCCGGGGCGGCCAGGCCCAGGACGGCGGCCGACAGTCCGGCAGCGGCGGCGGTGGCGAGGGTGAGCTTGTTCATGTCGGGTTCCTCTTCTCGGTGCTCTTCTTAGCTGATCTTGGTCTTCTGGTGCGTGTAACCGGCAGGTCAGAGCGGTGATTCCGGATGGCAGGAATTGAGCGTCGGCTGGCAGCAACCCACCCCCCGGCTGCGCCGAAACGGCATTCCGGCAGCGAAAGTGCGAGAAAGGGCCTGCCGGAATGCCAGTTCGGCGCACGGGGGGCGTCATACTTGCGGACATGGCAGACAGAGGTGACAGACCAGTTCGAACCGGCCCGGAACGGATCCGCAAACTCGCTCAGGCGGCGCTCAACGCCGATGTCACCGTCGAGCAGGTCGACACGATCCTGGAAGGCCTGAGTGAAACGCTCGAGGACCTCAACCACTCCACCGCCAACCTCGACACCACCCTGGAGCGGTTCAACGACGTCATCAGCCAGATCAACGAACTCGCACCCCGGCTGCAATCCGTCGTCGACCGGATGGAGGGCATCGTCGCGCGGGTCGAACGCATCGTCGGCATCGGCGAATCGGTGATCTCCCCGTTGGCCGCCACCGAGCAGGTGGTCCGCGACGCCGTGAGCAGGGTCCGCCGCAGCACCGGGCTGTGAGGGTTCAGCCGCTGTTGCGCAGCGCGGTGGCCAGGCCGCTCATCGTGAGCAGGATCCCCCGCTGCACCAACTCGTCCTCGTCTCCGGAGCGGTACCGGCGCAGCAACTCCACCTGCAGGTGGTTCAGCGGCTCCAGATAGGGGAACCGGTTGAACACCGAGCGGGCCAGCGCCGGGTTGTCGGCCAGCAGGTCGTCCTGGCCGGTGATCAGCCGGTGCATCCGGATGGTGCGCTCGTGTTCGTCGACGATCTTGTCGAACACCCGCCGGCGCAGCGCCTCGTCGGGCACCAGCTCCGAATAGCGCGCCGCCAGGCCGAGATCCGACTTCGCCAGCACCTGCGCCATGTTGGACAGGACCGTGGTGAAGAACGGCCACCGTTGGTACAGGTCCTGCAGGATCTCCAACCTGCCCTTCCCCTCGGCGATCCACTCCTCGAACGCCGTACCGGTGCCGTACCAGCCGGGCAGCATCACCCGCGACTGACTCCACGCCAGCACCCACGGGATCGCGCGCAGATCCGAGATCTGGGTGGTGGGTTTGCGCGACGTCGGGCGACTGCCGATGTTCAGCGCGCCGATCTCGCTGACCGGCGTCGACGCCTTGAAGTACTCCACGAAACCGGGTGTCTCGTGCACCAGGTCGGCGTAGGCGCGCTGGGCGCGCGCAGCGAGTTCGTCGAGCACCTCGTAGGCCGGTCCCGCTTCGTCACCCAGGCCCTCGACGTCGAGCAGCGTCGCCTCCAGGGTGGCGGCAAGCAGTGTCTCGAGGTTGCGCCGCGCGATCTGGGGCTCGGCATACTTCGCCGCGATGATCTCGCCCTGCTCGGTGAGGCGCAGCGACCCCTGCACCGCGCCGGGCGGCTGGGCCAGGATCGCGTCGTAGCTGGGCCCGCCGCCGCGGCCCACGGTGCCACCGCGACCATGGAAGAGCCGCAACCGGATACCGGTCTTGCGGGAGGACTCCACCAGGTCGAGCTCGGCCCGGTACAGCGCCCAGTTGGCCGCCAGGTAGCCGCCGTCCTTGTTGGAGTCGGAGTAGCCGAGCATGACCTCCTGGCTGTCGCCACGAGCGGTGACGATGGCGCGGTACAGCGGCAGGTCCAGCGCCGCCTCCAGGATCGACGAACCGCGCTGCAGATCGTCGATGGTCTCGAACAGCGGAACGATCCCCACCGGCGCGTACGGGTGCTCGGATGACGCGTCGAGCAGCCCGGCCTCCTTCATCAGGATCGCGGGTTCGAGCATGTCCGACACCGACTGGCACATCGAGATGATGTAGTTCGGTACCGCCTCTGATCCGAACACCTGCACCGCGCGGGCCGCGGCGGAGACGATGCCCAGCTCCTTGCGGGCCAGGTCGGACAGTTCAGCGTCGGGGCCGACCAGCGGCCGGCGGGTGGCCAGTTCGGCGGCGAGCAGATCCACCCGCTCCGGCTCGCTCAGCGAGGTGTAATCCGGGTGCACCCCGGCCCACGCCAGCAGCTCGGCGATGACCTCCTCGTGCACGTCGGAGTTCTGCCGCATGTCCAGGCCCGAGAGGTGGAAACCGAAGACGCGCACCGACTCCCGCAACCGTGCCAACCGGTCGTCGGCGATCACGGCGCTGCCTTTGGCCCGCAGCGACTCGTCGATGACGTCGAGATCGGCCAGCAACTCGGCCGGCGTCTCGTAGGGCGCCATACCGAGGTCCAGCTCGTGTTCGGGCTGGCGGTCCAGGATCTGCGCCGAGGTGGCCGTCAGCCGGGCGTGCACCACCCGTAGCGCCCGCCGGTAGGGTTCGTCGGCGCGGGCCGGTTCGTGGCAGGAGTCGGCCAGCGCCGCCAGCTTCGAGCTGATGTGCACCAACCGCACCGACATCGACAGCTCCTGCTGCAGTGCGGTGAGTTCGTCGAAATAGTGTGCAAACGCGGTGTAGGCGGCGCTGCCGGTGGCCAGCCGCACGATCTCGGCGGTCACGTTGGGATTGCCGTCCCGGTCGCCGCCGATCCACGATCCCGGCCGCAGAATCGGCTCGGGCAACAGGTCGGCATCCGGCCAGCGAGCCTGAAGCTGCTGTCGGACCTCGGCATTCACCTGCGGGATCACCTCGAAGAACGCGGCCGGGTAGTACCGCAACCCGGTCTCGATCTCGTCGGAGATCTTCAGCCGGGACAACCTGATCAGGGCCGTCTGCCACAGGGTCAGGATGTTGCGGCGCAGCTCGAGGTCGATGTCACGGCCGTCCTCGGTCTTGGCCAGTCCGAGCATCCGCAACCGCATGAGCTCGGTGATCCGGTGCTGGGTGTCGAACACGGTCCGCCGGCGCGTCTCGGTGGGATGTGCGGTGATCACCGGTGACACCAGCGCGCCGACCAGGGCATCGGCGACAGTGGCGGCGGCCAGGTCGGCACCGTCGAGTTTGAGATACGTGGCGGCCAGGCTGCTGTCCCGCGGGGGTTCACCGGCGCCCTCGTGGATCGCCCGGCGGCGCTCGCGGTGGATGTCCTCAGCGACGTTGGCCAGCAACGCGAAGTGGGTGAACGCCCGGATCACCGGGATGGCCTGGTGCACGTCGATGCCGTCGAACAGCTTGGCCAGGTCGGCGCGGTCGATCTCGGAGCGGCGCACCCGGAAGGACTCGACACGGGCCCGCTCGATCAGGTCGAAGACCCCGTCACCGTTCTGCTCGCGGACGGTCTCCCCGAGGATCGCGCCCAGCAGCCTGATGTCCTCGCGCATCGGCTCGGTCGCCTCCCGCCCGATCTTGGTGCGACGGACCGAACCGATCGGTTCGAGCGAGCTGTCGGGAGCTTCAGACATGCGTTCCAGTATCGGTGCGCCGGTGACCGCGTGCAGGACGAAGCCATCTCGGGCAGGATGAATTCATGCCCGGCGAAGCGTCGACCGTCTACCCCGCACGTCGGGTGATCACGATGGACCCGACGATTCTTGACGCGAACGCGGTCGCGGTCGGTGACGGCCGCATCACCGCCGTGGGAACGCTCGAGGACCTGCGCCATCTCGGGGACATCGATGAGTCGTTCGCCGACGCCGTCATCTGCCCGGGACTGATCGACCAGCATCTACACCCGGTGCTGGGTGCCAGCGCACTGATGACGGAAGTGATCGCCACCGAGGACTGGAATCTGCCCGGCAGATTCTGCCCCGCAGCCACCTCGGCCGAGCAGTACCTCAGCGCGCTGCACGCCACCGACCAGCGTCTGGCTCCCCGAGAATGGTTGATCACGTGGGGCTACCACACGCTGTGGCACGGCCCCCTGGACCGGGCGGTCCTCGATAGGGTCAGCAGCACCCGACCGATCGCGGTCTGGCAACGCTCATGCCACGAGTGGTTCCTCAACTCGGCGGCCATCGAGGCACTCGGCATCACCGCCGACGAGATGGCTGGCCACGGCCCGGTCAGCGCCATGGTGAACCTCGACGCCGGTCACTGGTGGGAGTCGGGAGTGAACCTGTTGCTGCCGAAGCTGGCACCGATGTTCCTCAGCATCGACAAGCTCACCGTGGGGCTGCAACAACTCGTCGCCTACCTGCATGGCAACGGCGTAACCGCGATCAACGAACCCGGCATCGTCTGGGAACTCGAACCGTGGCCGCTCTACCAACAGATCCTGGGCGCCGACCAGACACCGCTGCTGTCGACCTTCCTGGTCGACGCCCGCACCCAGGCCGACCACGGCATGGATCCCGCACGGGCGGTGGCCGATGCCGAGGCCCAGGTCGCACGGGCTACAAGCGGCAAGGTGCGGTTGCTGCCCAAGCAGGTCAAGCTGTTCGCCGATGGTGCGGTCATCAGCCAGCTGATGCAGATGCGCGACCCCTACCTCGATGACCACGGACTGCCCGACCTCTGCCACCACGGTGAGTGGATGATGCAACCCGATGATTTCCGGGCCTTCGCCAAGGTCTATTGGCGGGCTGACTGGCAGCTGCACATCCACGTCAACGGCGACGCCGGCCTGGATCTGGTGCTCGACACCATCGGGGAATGCATGGCCAGCCATCCCCGTACCGATCACCGCACCGTGATCGTGCACTTCGCCAATTCCAGCGAGGAGCAGGTGGACCGCATCGCCGACCTGGGCTGCATCGTCTCGGCGAACCCCTACTACACCGTCGGCTTCGCCGACCGCTACGCCGAACACGGTCTGGGCCCCGAGCGGGCGGACGTGATGGTGCGCTCTGCGTCGGTGCTGCGCCGCGGCGTGCCGCTGTCGTTGCACTCCGATCTGCCGATGGCCCCCGCCGCGCCGCTGACGCTGGCCTGGTGCGCAGTGAACCGGCGCACGCCCAGCGGCAGAACCGCCGGACCCCAGCAGTGCGTGTCGGTGCATGACGCCCTGCGCGGGGTGACGATCGAGGCCGCGTACTCCTGGCGGCTCGAAGACGAGCTGGGCAGCATCACACCGGGCAAGGTCGCCAACTTCACCGTCCTGGCCGAGGACCCGTACGAGGTCGACCCACTGCGGTTGAAGGACATCGCGGTGCTGGGCACCGTCTTTCAAGGGCGCTGGTTCCCCGTTCCCGACCCGGGCTAGCGGCAGCCGCCCGGGTCAGCGGCCGGCGAGGATCGCCAGCACGAACACCAGGGCGAAGACCAGCGCGATCACCGCTGCGACGACGACGAACCACACCCCGTTGTAGCGCTGCGGCGCCGGGCCCAGCGACCCGCGGCTGAACGTCCACACCGGCAGCTTGTACTCCAGCTCGACCAGCTGACCCGGGGGCACGATCACCGAATACGCGGCCGGCCCGACGCGGGGCGGCACCAGGTGGGGAACCCAGACCTGAACGTGATACTGGCCGGGCCAGGTCGGGTAGACGACCCGGCCCCAGGCCGACACCGGCACCTCGTAGCCGTTCAGCAGGACCTTGGGTTTGATCAGCCCGAACGCCCAGAACAACGCGAAGTACCGGGTCGTGATCGCCAGGCCCTGGCCGGGCGGGTGCGGCGTGTTCAGCTGTACTTGATCTGCAGGGCCATGCCGATGATCGACACCACCCAGATGCCGGTGACGAACAGCGTCAGCCGGTCCAGGTTTTTCTCGACCACGGTGGAGCCGGACAGGCTGGACTGCACACCGCCACCGAACAGGCTGGACAGACCGCCGCCCTTGGCGCGATGCAGCAGGACCAGGAGCACAACCAGCACACTGGTCACGACCAGGATGATCTGCAGGGCCAATTCCATGGCCGCCAGACTACATCGTCACGGCATCCGCTCGAGCCAGGCCCGGCATCCCCTACGGCAGCGGCCCGCCCGCGGCGATGGCCGACAACGTGGCGAACTGCTCACCGTCGAGTGAGGCGCCGCCCACCAGTGCGCCGTCCACGTCGGCCTGACCGACGATCTCCCCCACGTTCTTGGCGTTGACCGATCCGCCGTAGAGCACCCGCACCCCTGCGGCGATCTCCGGCGATGCCAGATTGGCCAGCTCCTCCCGGATCGCCTTACAGACCTCCTGCGCGTCGGCGGCACTGGCCACCCGGCCGGTACCGATCGCCCACACGGGTTCGTAGGCGATGACCGACTGCGCGATCTGGTCCTTGCTCAACCCGGCCAGCGAGCCGCGAAGCTGCTCGACGTTGTACTCGACGTGGTTGCCCGCCTCCCGGACCTCGAGATGCTCTCCGATGCAGATGATCGGGATCAGCTCGTGCTTGAACGCCGCCAGCGCCTTGGCGGCGACCAGCGCGTCGTCCTCGGCGTGATAGGTGCGCCGCTCGGAGTGCCCGACCACGACGAACGAGCAGCCCAGCTTGGCCAGGAAGGCTCCGCTGATCTCGCCGGTGTAGGCGCCCGAGTCGTGCTTCGAGAGGTCCTGCGCGCCGTAGGTCAGCCGCAGTTTGTCCCCGTCGACGAGCGTCTGCACGCTGCGCAGGTCGGTGAACGGCGGAATGACGGTGACGTCGACCTTGTCGAAGTACTTGTCCGGCAGCGAGAACGCGATCTTCTGGACCAGCGCGATGGCCTCGAAGTGGTTCAGGTTCATCTTCCAGTTGCCGGCGATCAGCGGCTTACGCGACACGGTGGCCCCTTCAGGACTCGAGTACGGAGATGCCGGGCAGGGTCTTGCCCTCGAGGTATTCCAGCGACGCGCCGCCGCCGGTGGAGATGTGCGAGAAGCCGTCCTCGGCCAGGCCGAGCTGGCGCACGGCCGCTGCCGAGTCCCCGCCGCCCACCACGCTGAACGCGCCCTTGCCGGTCGCGGCGATGATCGCTTCGGCGACGCCCTTGGTGCCCGCCGAGAACGCCGGGAACTCGAACACCCCCATCGGGCCGTTCCAGAACACCGTCTTGGCGTTGGACAGCAGCGTGGTGAACCGCTTCACCGACTCCGGCCCGATGTCCAGGCCCATCTTGTCGTCGGGGATCCGGTCGGCGGCCACCGTCTCGGGCGGCGAGTCGGCGGCGAACTTCTCGGCGACCACGATGTCCACCGGCAGATGCAGCACATCGGCGTAGGTGTCCAGCAGCTTGCGGCAGGTGTCGACCATGCCCTCTTCGAGCAGCGAAGAACCGACCGAAAGCCCTTGTGCAGCAAGGAATGTGAAGCACATTCCGCCGCCGATGATCAGGCTGTCCGCCTTGGTCGCCAGGTTCTCGATCACCGCCAGCTTGTCGGAGACCTTGGAGCCGCCGAGGACCACGGCGTAGGGCCGTTCGGTGGATTCGGTCAGCTGCTCGAGAACCTTGACCTCGGCGGCGACCAGCGTGCCGGCATAGTGCGGCAGCAACTTGGCGACGTCGTAGACCGAGGCCTGCTTGCGGTGCACCACCCCGAAGCCGTCGCTGACGAAGGCCGCACCCTCGCCGACGAGTTCGGCGAGCGCCTTGGCCAGCGACTCCCGCTCGGCTTCGTCCTTGCTGGTCTCGCGCGGATCGAACCGGATGTTCTCCAGCAGCAGGATGTCACCGTCGGTCAGGCCCTCCGCGCGGGCCAGCGCATCGCTGCCGACAGGGGAACGATCGGGGCCGCCGGCCAGCTGCACGTGCCGGCCCAGCCGCTCCCCCAGCTCGGCGGCCACCGGGGCCAGCGAGTACTTGGGGTCCGGGGCGCCCTTGGGCCGGCCCAGGTGTGCGGTGACCACGATCTTGGCGCCGGCATCGCTGAGCGCCTTCAACGTCGGCAACGATGCGATGATCCGGCCCGGATCGGTGATGCGCTCACCGTCGAGCGGGACGTTGAAATCGGAGCGCACCAGCACGCCCCGACCCGAAACGCCCTCTGCCAAAAGGTCGGAGAGTGACTTGATCGACGACGAAGCCATCGGGCTTACAGCGACTTGCCGACGAGACCGACGAGGTCGACGAGGCGGTTGGAGTAGCCCCACTCGTTGTCGTACCACGACACCGCCTTGGCCTGGTTGTCGATCACCTTGGTCAGGCCGGCATCGAAGATCGAGCTGTGCGGATCGGTGACGATGTCGCTGGAGACGATCGGCGCGTCGTAATACTTCAGGATGCCCTTCATCGGACCGTCGGCGGCGGCCTTCATCGCGGCGTTGATCTCGTCGGCGGTGGCCTTCTTGGCCAGTTCCACGGTGAGGTCGGTGCACGAACCGGTGGGGATCGGCACCCGCAGGGCGTAACCGTCGAGCTTGCCCTTGAGCTCGGGCAGCACCAGACCGATGGCCTTGGCCGCGCCGGTCGAGGTCGGGACGATGTTCAGTGCCGCGGCCCGGGAGCGGCGCAGGTCCTTGTGCGGGCCGTCCTGCAGGTTCTGGTCCTGGGTGTAGGCGTGCACGGTCGTCATCAGACCCTGGACGATGCCGAACTCGTCGTGCAGCACCTTGGCGAACGGCCCGAGGCAGTTCGTGGTGCACGAGGCGTTGGAGATGATGTTCTGGCTGCCGTCGTACTTGTCGTCGTTGACGCCCATCACGATGGTGATGTCCTCATCGGTGGCCGGCGCGGAGATGATGACCTTCTTGGCCCCGGCGTCGAGATGGCCCTTGGCCTTGTCGGCCTTGGTGAAGATGCCGGTCGACTCGACGACCACGTCGACGCCGAGGTCGCCCCACGGCAGCGCGGCCGGCCCCTCCTTGACCTCCAGGGCCTTGATCTTGGTGCTGCCCACGACGATGGTGTCGTCGCCTTCGAGGCTCACCTCGTAGGGCAGCCGGCCCAGAATGGAGTCGAACTTCAGCAGATGCGCCAGAGTCGCGTTGTCGGTGAGGTCGTTGACCGCGACGATCTCGATGTCGGGGTTGTTGCCCTCGGCCTTCTGGGCATCCAGGGCACGGAAGAAGTTGCGTCCGATACGGCCGAAGCCGTTCACGCCTACCCGGATCGTCACGTGTGTCTCCTCTGTATCGCTCGCGGACCTGAACTGCTCGGCAGCCAGCCTAGTAGAGGACGGTGCCCCCTCGCTCGCCGCTGGCCCGGACCGCTACTAGCGCACCGCCAAACTCTGGTCGACGAACGGGTTCCCGAGCCATCTGCGGCGCAACCGCTGCAGGGTGCCGTCATCCTCCAGCTCGGCCTGGGCGACCTGCAGCCGGGCCCGCAGCGCCTGCTCGGCGGGTGCCACCGCGATCGCCAGCGACTCGGTCGAGATTCCGTCACGCTGCACGATCTCGACATCGGGAACGTGTCTGACCAGCTGCGTCAATGCCGGCGCGAGCTTCATGACGGCGTCGCATCCGCCGGCGGTCAGGTCGGCGATCGCGGTGCCCACCGCGCCGTAGTCGTAGACGCGCACGGTGGCGGCCTTGCCTGCGGCCACCAGGCGTTCGGCGATCGCCTGGCTGGTGTTGCCGCGCTGCACCCCGATGGTGAGCCCGCCGAGGTCGTCGATCGAACGGACGCCCGGCAACCGCATCACGTCGACGGCCAACGCCTGCCCGGAGATCACGTACGGCGGCAGGAACGCCACGGCGTGTTCGCGCTCGGCGGTGACGGTGGCGCCGGCGGCCACGCAGTCGTACTCCCCGGCGGCCAGCCGGGCGAAGATATCCTCGAAGTCCGCGCTGTCCTCGAAGGCGACGAACTCGACCGCGACGCCCACCGCGGCGGCGATCGCCGTCATCAGGTCGATGTCGAGGCCGCCGCCGGGCATCGCGTTGAACGGCGGCTCCGGGTAGGCGACTCCGACCCGCAAGGTCTGCACTCCGACGACGCTACCGCGCCCCGGGGGCTGCTAGGCGTCCTCGAGCAGGTCGGGTGTCACCGCAGATTCGGTGTCCGGTATGCCGTCCTGTTTGGCCTTGCGGTCAGCCATCGACAGCAGCCGCCGGATGCGTCCTGCCACAGCATCTTTGGTCATCGGCGGATCGGCGAGGCGGCCCAGTTCCTCCAGCGATGCCTGCCGGTGGGCGACCCGGAGGCTGCCCGCGGCGGCGAGATGGTCGGGCACCGTGTCACCGAGGATCTCGAGCGCACGTTCCACCCGCGCGGCCGCGGCCACCGCGGCGCGCGCCGAACGGCGCAGGTTCGCGTCGTCGAAGTTGGCCAGCCGGTTGGCGGTGGCGCGCACCTCGCGGCGCATCCGCCGCTCCTCCCACGTCAGGCGGGTGTCCTGGGCCCCCATCCGGGTGAGCAAAGCGCCGATCGCCTCGCCGTCGCGGACCACCACGCGGTCGGCGCCGCGCACCTCGCGGGCC
>NZ_JBSWXU010000175.1:0-10226 GCF_056160785.1 Mycobacterium sp. ABE4_509
CGAACGCCGCGCGCGCCTGGAACTCAACGCCCAAGCCGAACGCGACCACCAAGCCTGGCTCGCAGCAACCTACGAACCGCCACCCTTCTGAGTGTGGCTCGGCTCTGGCATCCTTGTGGCATGACCGAGCCCCATTTCACCGGCAATGAGGGGAACTCGTACCCGCCTCCGCCGCCGCAGTCCGGCTATCCGCAGCCGTCGCAATCCGGCTATCCGCCCCCGCCGTGGGGCTATCCGCCGCCGGCGGGTCCTTACCCGCCGGGTTACACGGATCCGACGGCGCCCTACGGCCGCCATCCGGTGACCGGTGAACCGTTCTCGGAGAAATCCAAGGTGGTGGCGGGGCTGCTCCAGCTCATCGGGCTCTTCGGCCTCGTCGGCATCGGCCGCATCTACCTGGGTGACACGAAGCTGGGCGTCATCCAGCTCATCATCGGCCTGCTCACCTGTGGCCTCGGCGCCGTCATCTGGGGAATCATCGATGCTGTGCTGATCCTCACCGACAAGGTGCGCGACCCCTACGGACGCCCGCTGCGCGATGGCACCTAGCCTGCCCACCTGCACCGCCAAGCGTTCCCTAGCCGTAGCCGGCACGGGGGCGGCTGTGGTGGGCGCGCTGGCCTACGTCGGCCTCGGTAATCCGCACAGCCCGGGATTCGTTTTTCCGCCGTGCCCGTTCCTGACGCTGACCGGGTGCCTCTGTCCGGCCTGCGGTGGGCTGCGCATGACGCACGACCTGCTGCACGGCGATCTGGCGGCGGCGTTCGTCGACAATCCGTTCGTTCTCATCGGACTTCCGCTGCTGTTAGCGTGGATTCTGCTGCGCCGGTTCCAAGGGAAACCCACCGCGAACACCCCGGTGTTCGTGGTCGTCATCACCGCTGCGGTGGTGTGGACCGTAGCCCGCAATCTGCCTGGATTCCCGCTGGTCCCGACCATTCTCGACGGGTGAGCAGCCCCGCCCGCTGATACACTCGACCGACGGGCCGGCGCAGTCCCTGATCTTGATCTCAGGACCGCGGAGGTGCGCCTTTCATGCTGTTTTCGGCACTGCCCGAACCCCAAGGCTTGTACGACCCGGAGAACGAAGCGGACTCCTGCGGTGTCGCCATGGTCACCGACATCCAGGGCCGACGCTCGCACTCGATCGTCGCCGACGGGCTGACGGCACTCGAGCACCTCGAGCATCGAGGGGCCGCAGGCGCCGAACCCAACAGCGGTGATGGCGCTGGGATCCTCATCCAACTGCCGGTGGACCTGCTCGCCGCCGTCGTCGACTTTCCGCTGCCGGCGCCCTCTGAGGACGGCGCCAACACCTTCGCCGCGGGCATCTGCTTCCTGCCGCAGGACCCCGCCGAGCGGGCGGCCGTCTGCGAGACCGTCGAGGCAATCGCCGCCAAGGAAGGTCTCGACATCCTGGGCTGGCGCGAGGTGCCGGTCGACGCCGACGGTGCCGAGGTCGGCGAGACGGCGCTGGGCTGCATGCCCTACATGTCACAGCTGTTCGTGGCCGCACCGGAATACAACGGAACCCGGCCCAGTGGGATAGATCTCGACCGCCGCGTGTATCCGATGCGCAAGCGTGCCGAGCACAGCGGCGCCTACTTCCCGTCGCTGTCCAGCCGGACCATGGTCTACAAAGGCATGCTCACCACAATGCAGCTGCCGCAATACTTTCCGGACCTTCGCGACGAACGCTGCAAGAGCGCCATCGCCATCGTGCACAGCAGGTTCTCCACCAACACCTTTCCGTCCTGGCCGCTGGCGCACCCGTTCCGGTTCGTCGCTCACAACGGAGAGATCAACACCGTGCGCGGCAACCGCAACCGCATGCGGGCTCGGGAGGCCATGTTGGCCAGTGCCAAGATCCCGGGCGACCTCAGCAGGCTCTCGCCGATCTGCACGGCGGGGGCCTCCGACTCGGCGTCCTTCGACGAGGTGCTCGAACTGCTGCACCTCGGCGGTCGCGATCTCCCACACGCGGTGTTGATGATGATCCCCGAGGCGTGGGAGAACAGCGCCACCATGGAGCCCGAGGAACGGGCGTTCTGGCAGTTCCACGGCTGCCTGATGGAGCCATGGGACGGACCGGCCTGCGTCACCTTCACCGACGGGACGCTGGTCGGGGCCGTGCTGGACCGAAACGGCCTGCGCCCGGGGCGGTGGTGGCGCACCATCGACGACCGCGTCATCCTCGCCAGCGAGAGCGGCGTGCTGGACGTGCCGTCGGCCCAGGTCGTGGCCAAGGGGCGGCTGCAGCCGGGCAAGATGTTCCTGATCGACACCGCCGAAGGCCGCATCGTCTCCGACGACGAGGTCAAAGAGCAGCTGTCGAGCGCCGAACCCTACAGCGAATGGCTGCACGCCGGACTGCTCGACCTCAAGTCGCTGCCCGAGCCCGCACGCGTGCAGCCCAACCACGACTCGGTGGTGCGCCGCCAGGTCGCCTTCGGTTACACCGAAGAGGACCTGCGCATCCTGCTGACCCCGATGGCCGCCTCGGGCGGCGAGCCGCTGGGCTCGATGGGAACCGACACCCCGACCGCGGTGCTTTCGCAGCGCTCCAAACTGCTCTACGACTACTTCGTCGAGTTGTTCGCCCAGGTCACCAACCCGCCGCTGGACGCGATTCGCGAAGAAGTCGTCACCTCGATGGCCCGGATCATGGGGCCCGAGGAGAACCTGCTCGAACCGTCGGCGGCGTCGTGTCGCCAGATCGTGCTGGGCTGGCCGGTGCTCGACAACGACGAACTCAACAAGATCGTCCACATCAACGACACCGGGGAGTACCCGGGCCTGCGTGCCGCGGTCCTGCGTGGGCTCTACGACGTCGAACGCGGTGGCGAGGGGCTTGCCGACGCGATCGAGGAACTGCGCTACCGGGCCTCCGAGGCGATCGCCAAAGGTGCACGCACACTGATCATCTCCGATCGCGACTCCGACCACACCAAGGCTCCGATCCCGTCGCTGTTGGCGGTGTCCGCGGTGCACCACCACCTGGTCCGGACCAAGGAGCGGCTGAAGGTGGCGCTCGTCGTCGAAAGCGGCGACGCCCGCGAAGTGCACCACATCGCAATGCTGATCGGCTTCGGTGCTGCTGCGGTGAACCCCTACCTGGCTTTCGAGTCCATCGAAGACCTCATCCGCGAAGGTGAGCTCACCGGGATCGAGACCTCCACGGCGGTGCGCAACTACACCAAGGCGCTCGGCAAGGGCGTGATGAAGGTGATGAGCAAGATGGGCATCTCCACGGTCGCGTCCTACACTGCCGCCCAGGTCTTCGAGGCCGTCGGCATCGACAAGGACGTCATCGACGAGTACTTCACCAAGACGCCCACCCAGCTCGGTGGTGTCGGCCTCGACGTCATCGCCGAAGAGGTCAAGTTCCGGCACCGGCGCGCCTACCCGGAGAACCCCACCGAGCGGGCCCACCGGCGGCTGTCGGTGGGCGGGGAATACCAGTTCCGCCGGGACGGCGAACTGCACCTGTTCACGCCGGAAGTCGTTTTCCTGCTTCAGCATGCGACCCGAACCGGCCAGTACGAGGTGTTCGAGAAGTATTCCGAGGAAGTGAACCGGCTGGCCCGGCAGGGCGGTGCGCTGCGCGGGCTGTTCGAACTCAAGACCGGCGTGCGCCCCCCGGTGCCGTTGGACGAGGTCGAGCCGGTCGAGTCGATCGTCACCCGGTTCAACACCGGCGCCATGAGTTACGGGTCGATCTCCGCCGAGGCGCACGAGACGATGGCCGTCGCCATGAACAACCTCGGCGCCCGCTCGAACAGCGGGGAGGGCGGCGAGGACGTCGACCGTCTCTACGACCCCAAACGTCGCAGCGCGGTCAAGCAGGTCGCGTCCGGGCGGTTCGGCGTGACCAGCGACTACCTCGTCAACGCCACCGACATCCAGATCAAGATGGCCCAGGGGGCCAAACCCGGTGAGGGCGGCCAGCTTCCGGGCTACAAGGTGTACCCCAACATCGCCAAGACCCGGCATTCGACACCCGGTGTGGGTCTGATATCGCCGCCCCCGCACCACGACATCTACAGCATCGAGGATCTCGCTCAGCTGATCCACGATCTGAAGAACGCGAACGCCGACGCCCGGATCCACGTCAAGCTGGTCAGCTCGGTCGGTGTCGGCACGGTCGCGGCCGGTGTGTCCAAGGCCCATGCCGACGTCGTGCTGATCTCCGGTTACGACGGCGGGACCGGGGCCGCGCCGCTGACCAGCCTCAAGCACGCCGGCGCACCCTGGGAGATCGGGCTGGCCGACACGCAGCAGACGCTGCTGCTCAACGGCCTGCGTGACCGCATCACCGTGCAGTGCGACGGCGGAATGCGCACCGCGCGCGACGTCGTGGTGGCGATGCTGCTCGGCGCCGAGGAATACGGCTTCGCCACCGCACCGCTGGTGGTCTCCGGCTGCATCATGATGCGGGTCTGCCACCTCGACACCTGCCCGGTCGGGGTGGCCACGCAGAACCCGGAACTGCGGGCCCGGTTCAACGGCAAGCCGGAGTTCGTGGAGAGCTTCTTCCGCTTCATCGCCGAGGACATCCGCACCTACCTCGCCGAGCTGGGATTCCGCAGCATCGACGAGGCGGTCGGTCATGCCGAGCTGCTCGACACCGCCGAGGGCGTGGCGCACTGGAAGAGCAAGGGGCTGGATCTGACGCCGATCTTCGCGGTGCCGGCCGACCCGTACGGCGGTGCCGAGGCGCAGCGCCGCCGCATCCGCGACCAGGACCACGGCCTGGATCTCGCGTTGGACCGCACACTGATCCAGCTCGCCGAAGGCGCCCTCGAGGACGCGCACCCGGTACGTCTGGAACTGCCGGTGCGTAACGTCAACCGCACCGTCGGGACGTTGCTGGGCAGCGAGGTGACCCGGCGCTACGGGGCGCAGGGGCTGCCCGACGACACCATCCACGTCACCCTCACCGGATCGGCGGGACAGTCGGTCGGCGCCTTCCTGCCGCCGGGTGTCACCCTCGAGTTGATCGGCGACGCCAACGACTATGTGGGCAAGGGCCTTTCCGGCGGGCGGGTGATCGTCAAACCGCAGGACGACGTGCTGTTCCTGCCCGAGGACAACGTCATCGCGGGCAACACCCTGCTCTACGGTGCGACCTCCGGTGAGGTGTTCCTGCGCGGCAAGGTGGGGGAGCGTTTCGCGGCGCGCAACTCCGGGGCGCTGGCGGTGGTCGAGGGTGTCGGCGACCACGCCTGCGAGTACATGACCGGTGGCCGGGTTGTGGTGCTCGGCAAGGTGGGCCGCAACATGGCCGCGGGCATGTCGGGTGGTATCGCGTACGTGCTGAGCCTGGACCCGAGGCGGGTCAACACCGCCATGGTGGACCTGCAGCGGCTCGATTCCGAAGACCTGGCCTGGTTGCGTGAGGTGGTCGCACAGCACGCCCACCACACCGGCAGTACCGTGGCGAACTCGGTGCTTTCCGACTGGCCGAGGCGCAGCGCCCAGTTCACCAAGGTGATGCCGCTCGACTACCAGCGGGTGCTCGAGGCCACCCGGATGGCCAAAGCCGAGGGCCGAGATGTCGACGCAGCGATCATGGAGGCGAGCCGTGGCTGATCCGCATGGATTCCTCGAGGTGCACAAGGTCGAGGCCGCCAAGCGGCCGGTCGACGAGCGGGTCGGTGACTGGCGGGAGGTCTACGAGCGCCAGGATCCGCACCAGCGCGCCGGCGAGGTCTCTCAGCAGGCCCGCCGCTGCATGGACTGCGGAATCCCGTTCTGCCACTCCGGAACCGCGGGTTGTCCGTTGGGCAATCTGATCCCGGAGTGGAACGACCTGGTGCGTCGGGGACGCTGGGACGCCGCCAGCGACCGCCTGCACGCGACCAACAACTTCCCGGAATTCACCGGGCGGCTGTGCCCGGCCCCGTGTGAGGCCGCCTGCGTGCTGTCGATCTCCGAGCAGCAGACCGGCGGCAGCGTGACGATCAAACGGATCGAGCAGACGATCGCCGACCAGGCGTGGATGGACGGCATCGTGGAACCGCAGCCGCCGGCCATTTCGACCGGGAAGCGGGTCGCCGTGGTCGGGTCCGGCCCCGCCGGCCTGGCCGCCGCCCAGCAGCTCACCCGTGCCGGTCACGACGTCACGGTCTACGAGCGTGACGACCGGATCGGCGGGCTGATGCGTTACGGCATCCCCGAGTACAAGCTGGAGAAGGGTGTGCTCAATCAGCGGCTCACCCAGATGCGCGCTGAGGGAACGCGTTTCGTCACCGACTGTGAGGTCGGCGTCGATGTTCCGATCGAGCAGCTGCGGGCCCAGCACGACGCCGTCGTGCTCGCCGTCGGGGCGCTGCGGGCCAGGGACAACGACGTGGAGGGCCGTGAGCTCAACGGCGTGCACCTGGCGATGGAGCACCTGGTTCCGGCCAACAAGGAGTGCGAAGGCGACGGCGCCAGCGAGATCTCGGCCAAGGACAAGCACGTCGTGATCATCGGCGGCGGCGACACCGGGGCCGACTGCCTGGGCACCGCGCACCGCCAGGGCGCCAAGTCGGTCACCCAGCTGGACTACAACCCCGAACCCCCCGAGTACCGGGACGATTCGCGCACCCCGTGGCCGATGTGGCCCATCGTGCTGCGCACCCGGCTCTCGCCGGCGCATGCCGAGGGCGGGGACCGGCGCTACCAGGTGGCGGTGCAGCGTTTCCTCGGTGACGACCAGGGCAACCTGCGCGCCATGGAGATCGCCGAGGTGAAGGTCGAACGCGACGAGTC
The DNA here is from genome assembly GCF_056160785.1 of Mycobacterium sp. ABE4_509. Taxonomy (NCBI): domain Bacteria; kingdom Bacillati; phylum Actinomycetota; class Actinomycetes; order Mycobacteriales; family Mycobacteriaceae; genus Mycobacterium; species Mycobacterium sp. ABE4_509. Next base: position 6,757 of record NZ_JBSWXU010000175.1, read on the forward strand.
GGGCCGGCGCAGGATCAGCCCGGTCGGTGACTCCCTGGAGATCCCGTGCGACCTGGCGCTGCTGGCGATCGGATTCGAAGGTGTCGAGCGGATGGATCTGCTCGACGGCCTGGGCATCACGCTGAGCCGCCGCGGCACCGTCCCGTGCGGTCAGGACTGGCAGACCGATTCTCCGGGGGTGTTCGTCTGCGGCGACGCGCACCGTGGCGCATCGCTGATCGTGTGGGCGATCGCCGAGGGCCGCAGCGCGGCCAGCGCTGTGGACACCTACCTGATGGGCGAATCGGAACTTCCGGCCCCGGTCAGGCCGGGTGCGCTTCCGCTGGCCGTCGTCTGAATCGATTCGCGACTATGCTCAAACACCGTGACTAGACGCGGAAAGATCGTCTGTACGCTTGGCCCCGCCACCGCCTCCGAGGAGGCAGTCCGACGGCTGGTGGAGTCCGGAATGGACGTCGCCCGGCTGAACATGAGCCACGGCGACTACTCCGATCACGAAGCCAATTACAAACGGGTCCGAGCTGCCTCCGACGTCACCGGGCACGCGGTCGGGATCCTGGCCGACCTGCAGGGGCCCAAGATCCGGCTGGGCCGGTTCGCCGACGGTCCGACGTTCTGGGCCAACGGTGAGACCGTGCGGATCACGGTGGAGGACTGCGAAGGCAACCACGACCGGGTGTCGACCACCTACAAGCGCCTCGCCGAGGATGCCAAGCCCGGGGACCGGGTCCTGGTCGACGACGGCAACGTCGCGCTGGTCGTCGAGCACATCGACGGCAACGACGTGGTCTGCTCGGTCACCGAGGGCGGCAAGGTCAGCAACAACAAGGGGATGTCGCTCCCCGGGATGAGCGTCTCGGCGCCCGCCCTGTCGGAGAAGGACATCGAGGACCTCGAGTTCGCGCTGCGCCTCGGGGTGGACCTGATCGCGCTGTCGTTCGTGCGCTCGCCCGCCGACGTCGAGTTGGTCCATGAGGTGATGGATCGGGTCGGGCGGCGGGTACCGGTGATCGCCAAGCTGGAGAAGCCGGAGGCGATCGACAACCTGGAAGCCATCGTGCTGGCGTTCGACGCCATCATGGTCGCCCGCGGCGACCTCGGTGTCGAGCTTCCGCTCGAGGAGGTTCCGCTGGTGCAGAAGCGGGCCATCCAGATGGCCCGCGAGAACGCCAAACCCGTCATCGTGGCGACCCAGATGCTGGAGTCGATGATCGAGAACTCCCGGCCGACCAGGGCCGAGGCATCCGACGTCGCCAACGCGGTCCTCGACGGTGCCGACGCGGTGATGCTCTCCGGGGAGACCTCGGTGGGCAAGTTCCCGTTCGAGACGGTCAAGACGATGGCGCGCATCGTCTGCGCGGTCGAGGAGAACTCGGTCGCCGCGCCGCCGTTGACGCACGTTCCGCGCACCAAACGCGGTGTGATCTCCTATGCCGCCCGCGACATCGGCGAACGCCTGGACGCCAAGGCGCTGGTGGCGTTCACCCAGTCCGGTGACACCGTGCGCCGGCTGGCCCGGCTGCACACGCCGCTGCCGGTGCTGGCGTTCACGGCGCTGCCGGAGGTGCGTAGCCAGCTGGCTCTGACCTGGGGAACCGAGACGTTCATCGTGCCGCACATCGAGACCACCGACGGCATGATCCGTCAGGTGGACAGGTCGATGCTCGACATGGGCCGCTACAAGCGCGGTGATCTGGTGGTCATCGTCGCGGGTGCTCCGCCTGGCACAGTAGGCTCCACCAATCTGATCCACGTCCACCGCATCGGGGAGGACGACGTCTAGCGAATCGAGGTAGCGGTTTGTCGTCAGAGGCTGATTTCAACGAGTTGCTGGCGATCCTGCACCTCGAGCAGCTGGACGACGACACCTACGTCGGCGCGCATCCGAGCAGGAACCCGGTGCGCACGTTCGGTGGGCAGATGATGGCGCAGGCCTTCGTCGCCGCAGGGCGCAGCCTCAAGCATCCGGTGCCGCCGAGCGCGATGTCGGTGCACTTCATCGCCGGCGGTGACCCGGACATCGATCTGGAGTTCCACGTGGTGCGGCTGCGCGATGAACGCCGCTTCGCCAACCGGCGCGTCGACGTGATGCAGAAGGGCCAGCTGCTCACCAGCGTGATGGTGTCCTACCTGGCCGGCGGGCGCGGCCTCGAACACAGCGTCGAGCCGCCACACCTCGACGACCCGCTGCAGGTGCCGCCGCTGGCCGAGCTGCTGCGCGGCTATGAACAGGTGGTTCCGCACTTCGTCAACGCTCTGCACCCGATCGAATGGCGCTACACCAACGACCCGGCCTGGATCATGCGGGACAAGGGCCAGCGCCTCGGCCACAACCGGGTGTGGATGAAGGCCCACGGCGCCATGCCCGACGATCCGGTGCTGCACGCCGCCGCGCTGGTGTACTCCTCGGACACCACGGTGCTGGACTCGATCATCACCACCCACGGCCTGTCCTGGGGGCACGACCGGATCTTCGCGGTGACGACCAATCACTCGGTGTGGTTTCACCGGCCGCTGCGGTTCGACGAGTGGGTGCTGTACTCGACGACGTCACCGGTGGCCGCGGAGTCCCGCGGCCTGGGCACCGGGCATTTCTTCGACCGGTCCGGTCAGCTGCTCGCCACCGTGGTGCAGGAAGGCATCGTGAAGCACTTCCCGGGGCGCGCTACGGGGTAGGGGCCGGTGACAGCGTGACGGAGAACTGGTCTTCGACCCGCTGGGTGAACTCGTCGGCGCAATCCTGGACGGCCTGCTGATCCGATCCGGCGCGGGTGACGCAGTCGATGTAGTCGGTGCCGCCCACGGAGTCGAACAGCCCGACGTAGATCGGGATGAACACGAGTCCGGCGACGATGGAGACGAATCCGAGCACGATGCCCGCAATCGCGACGCCGCCGTTGTCGGCTTCGTTGCGCTTGACCCGTCCCCGGCCCAGGAACCCGAGGATGACCGCGCAGATGCCGAGCACGATGCCGCCGGCCACCGACCAGCACAGCAGCAGCCCGATGATCGCCAGGATCAGGGCCGCGATGCCGAGTCCGTTCTTGGGTGCGGCCGGGGGCTGCGGATAGCCCGAATAGCCGGGATAGCCCGGATAGCCCGGATAGCCGCCGTACGGCGGCGGCGGAGGCGGGGGATAGCCGCCCTGGTACGCGCCGTACTGGGGCGGTTGTGGCGGTTCGCTCATGCCGGTGAGACTACCTTCCGGTTGTCAGCTTGACGGTGCGACAGCGCGCATCTTCGGGCAGGTGATGGGTGGCGACGACCACGGTCCGTTCGGGGGAGAACAGTGCACCGGGGGTGAGCAGGTCGGCCAGTATCCGGTCGGCGTCGGAGGAGTCGAGATGCTCGGTCGGTTCGTCGAGCAGCACGATGGGCGCGGTGGAGAGAAGTGCGCGGGCCAGCAACAGCCGACGGCGCTGGCCCGCCGACACCGCCGCAGCGCCGCCGACCAGCACGGTGGCCAGGCC
>NZ_JBSWXU010000176.1:0-10197 GCF_056160785.1 Mycobacterium sp. ABE4_509
GGCCCGAGCGGCTCCGGCGCGGCCCAGAAATGGTCGGCCCGCATCGGGGCGCCGGGGAACCCGCGCAGCCGTTGCGGTTTCGCGGTGAGCAGGTCGGACCACCGGAAGCGCGGATCGGCGACCGCGGCGGCGGCGATGTTGGCCGCCAGGGTCTCCGAGACCGGGTGGTCGCGGTGGCCGGAGCCGACCAGCACCGCCTCGCCCGTCCGGCCCGAGCCTTCCAGCGCATCCTCGACGGCGAACAGCAACGCCGGGTGCGCCGACATCTCCAGGAAGGTGCCGGCGCCGTGGCCGATCGCCGTGCGCGCCGCCCGGTCGAAGCGGATGGTGTTGCGCAGGTTGGCATACCAGTAGGGTCCGAACTCGGTTCCGGGCGGCACGACGGCGCCGGTGGCCGAACCGATGAACTGTACCGGGGAGTCGGCGGTCACCGCTGCGGGCAGGGCTCGCATCAGCTCGTCGCGCTGATCGTCCATCGCGCTGGTGTGCGCGGGAAAGCTCATCGCCAGCTCGCGGGCGAACAGGCCGCGGTCCTTGGCCGACGCGACCACCGCCGTCACCGCGGCGCTGTCCCCTGCCACCGCCACCGAGCGGGTCGCGTTGACCGCGGAGAGCTCCAGCCAGCCGGCGGTGCCCGCGATCAGCTCTTCGGCGCCGGCTGCGTCCACGCCCAGGACGGCGACGCCGTGGCTGCCGGGGATGGCCGCGATCGCCCGTGCCCGGGCGGCCAGCACAGCGACCGCCTCGGACAGCGTGACCGCCTCGGCCATGTAGGCGGCCGCCACCTCGCCCAGGCTGTGTCCGATCGTCAGATCGGGAAGCAGGCCGCACGACCGCCAGACCGCGGCCAGGGCGACGGCGTGGATGAACTGTCCGCCGTGCAGTTCGGCCTGCGACACCGTCTGCGCATCGGTGGTCAGGAACGGCAACGCCGAGGGCATTCCGCCGGCCTGCAGCGCGGCGTCGATCCGATCCGCCTCGGCGCGGTAGATCGGCAGGCTCCGATAGGCTTCGGCGCCCATCGCCGGCCACTGGCCGCCCTGCCCCGGGAACACGAAAGCCGTGCGGGTGACCACCCGCCGCGAAGACCGCGCGAGAAGCGGATGCTCCTGGCCGTCCGCCAGGGCCCGCAGCCCGGTGGCCAGTTCGTCGCGCCCGGCCGCGCGCAGCACCACCCGGTGACGGCGCAGCCGACGGGTCGCGGCCAGCTGCGCGGCGATCCGGCTGACCTCCACCGGGGTGCGCTCCAGGTAGTCGAGCACGGCGCGGGCGTCGGCGGCCAGCAGTTGCTCGTCGTGGGCGCTGAGCAGCACGGGCACCCGGCCGTCGGGGAGCCGGGACATCAGGCCACTCCGCTTTCCCGGCTGCTTTCCGGGCCGGCTTGCGGGTGCCTGTCCGGCACCGCCACCACCAGATGGGTGTTGGTGCCGCTCATCCCGAACGCAGACACCGCGCCGATGCGCAGGCCGTCGCGCGCCGGCCACGGCGTCGTCTTCGTCGCCAGTCGCAGCGCCGTTTTCTCCCAGTCGATTTCACGGCTTGGTTCGTCGACGTGCAGGGTTGCCGGCACGGCTGCGTGCTCGGCGGCCAGCAGCACCTTGGCCAGCCCGAGGGCTCCCGCGGCGGCCTGGGTGTGTCCGAGGTTGGATTTGACCGAGCCCAGCAACGCGCCGCGCCCCGGCACCCCGCAACCGTATGTCGCAGCAAGGGAACTCAGCTCGGTTCGGTCGCCGAGGCGAGTCCCGGTTCCGTGCCCTTCGACCATGCCGACCTGCTCGACGCCGGCCCCCGATTGCTCGAGCGCCCGGCGGAACAACCGGACCTGAGCGTCGCCGCTCGGGGCGGTCAGGCCGACCGAGCGGCCGTCGGAGTTGACCGCGCTGGCGCGCACCTCGGCCAGGATCGCCCGGTCCTGCCGCACGGCCGCGGATCTGCGTTGCAGCACGAACATGCCCGCGCCTTCGGCCCACACCGTCCCGCTGGCATGCGCACTGTAAGGGCGGCAGCGGCCGTCATCGGAGAGCGCGTGCTGCTTGGAGAACTCCACGAAGTAGCCCGGCGAACCCATCACACACACCCCGCCGGCCAGCGCCACGTCGCAATCACCGGTGCTCAGTGCCTGCACCGCCAGATGGAACGCCGACAGCGCCGACGAACACGAGGTGTCCACCGTCATGGCCGGCCCGGCCAGCCCCATCGTGTAGGCGATCCGCCCCGAGATGACGCCCAGTGAGGTCCCGGTGATCAAATGCCCGCTGTGGTGGGAGAACTCGGCCATGTCGGGGCCGTACCGCATGTCCGAGGCTCCGACATAGCAGCCCACCTCATGACCGGCCAGGTCGTCGGGGTTGATTCCGGCGTCCTCCAGCGCACGCCAGGAGACGCGTAACGCGACCCGCTGTTGCGGATCCATCGCGACGGCCTCACGGGGCGAGATCCCGAAGAACTCGGGATCGAAGTCGGCGGCGCCGGTGAGGAATCCACCCAGATCGTGCATCGGCTTGAAGCCGTCGCGCCGCGACCCGTCCAGCAGGCCGCTGATCGACCAGCCCCGGTCCTGCGGGAACGGCCCCAGCGCGTCGCGTTCGTCGCACAGCAACTCCCAGTAATCGCGGGTGTTCTCGACGCCGCCCGGCGCCTCGACCGCCATCCCGACGATCACCACGGGATCGTCGGTCATGTGCAGCCCACCAGCTCGGCGACCTCGTCGAGGTGCTCGTCGACGTAGAAGTGTCCCCCGTCGAACATCGTCAGGGTGAATGCGCCGTCGGTGTGGAATTCCCAGCCGTGCAACTGGTTCAGGTCGACACGATGGTCGTCGCGGCCGCCGAGGACATGGATGTCGGCCGCGATGCGCACCTCGCGGCCACACCGGTAGCCGTTGAACGCCCGATAGTCGGCACGCACCGCGGGCAGCAGCAACTCCAGGAAGTCCTCGTCGTCGAGCAGCCGCGCGTCGGTGCCGCCGAGGTCGACGATGTCGGCGATCAGCTCCCGGTCTGTGGTCGGCACCGGGCGCGACCCGGCGACGGTGGCCGGCGCCTGGCTGGCCGAGGCCCACAGCTCGCGCACCGGCACCCCGCGTTGTTCGGCCAGGCGGCTGAACTCGAAGCCCACCAGCGCCCCCAGGCAGTGCCCGAACAGCCGAAGCGGCCCCAGGCGCGCCCAGTCGACGGCGTCGAACATGTCGGCCGCCAGATCGCCGACCGATTCGGCGGCCGGATGGCCGAGGCGCTCACCACGCTGCGGATACTGCATGATGTAGCTGTCGATCCCCCTGGCCGACAGCTTATTCGCGAGGTCACGGTAGGCGGCTGCCGCACCGCCGGCGTGTGGGAACACGATCGTCGCGGTTCCCGGTTCACCGGGGAAGTGCTTGATCCAAGGAGTGAGTTCGACCTGACGTTGCCCGCCGATCATCGGGTGGTTTCCAGCGCCGCGAGCACCTCGGCGCTTTCCATCTGGGACACCTCGAGATAGAGCTCGGCGACTTCGGTCAGCCGGGTGCTGCCGGGCTCGTTGGCCGTCAGCCGGGCGGCCAGCCCCGCGACGGTTCGGGTGGCGAAGACGTCGGAGACCATCACCGCGGGGGTGTCCAGCCAGGTCCGCACCCGGGCCACCACCTGGGTGGCCAGCACCGAGTCACCGCCCACGGCGAAGAAGTCGTCCTCGACGCCGACACCGGTACGACCCAGCACCTCGGAGACGATGCCGCTCAGCGCCGACTCCAGCGGCGTCGCGGGTGCCCGGTAGCCGGCCCCCTCGGCGATCAGCTCGGCGTCCTCGAGTTCCCGTGCGACGGCTGCCCGGTCGATCTTGCCGCCCAACGTGAACGGCACCCGCGGTGCGGTCACGATGATCTGCGGAACCATGTGTGCGGGCACCAGCTCGGCCAGCGCCGCGGCGATGGCCGCGGGCTCGACGGGCCCGGCCGGGGTGGCCACCAGCGCGGCCAGCACATCTCGGCCATCGGTGGGCACCACGGCTGCCACTGCCGAGTCGACACCGTCGACGCGGCGCAACGCGGCCTCCACCTCACCGAGTTCGACGCGGTAGCCACTGATCTTGATCCGGTGATCGGCGCGGCCGACGAACTCGATGACGCCGCCCGGCTGGTAGCGCACCAGATCTCCGGTGCGGTACCAGCGACGGCCGTCGTGCTCGACGAAACGCTCGGCGGTCAGATCCGGTCGCCCGCTGTAGCCACTGGCGATACCGCGGCCGCCCACCCACAGTTCGCCGGGCACCCAGTCGGGGCAGTCGCGACCGTCGGCACCCACCACGCGGCAGGCGTTGTTGGGCAGCGGCACGCCCAGCGGCACCGACGACCAGTGTTCGGGCAGCTCGGCGACCTCGCAGACGGTGTTGTGGGTGGCCGTTTCGGTGGCACCGCCCAAACCGGCGAATCGCATCTGCGGCGCCCGGCTGCGCAGGGCCCGCACCATCTGCGGGCGCACCCAGTCACCCCCGGTCGGGACCACCCGCACCGAGGACAGATCGCCGTCGACCTCGATGAGCATCTCCAGCCAGCCCGGCATGAAGTGCAGCACCGTGACCTGATGGGCTTCGATCAGACGCGCCCAGGTGTCCGGGTCGCGGCGGTGCGCCTCGTCGACGACGACGATCGAGCCGCCTGCGCGCAGCATCGCGAACACGTCGAGCACCGACAGATCGCACTCCAGTGTGGACAGCGCCAGGCACCGATCCTGCGGGCCGACATCGAAGTGTGCGTTGATGAACTCGACGGTGTTCATCGCCGCGTCGTGGGTCATCTCGACGCCCTTGGGTTCACCGGTGGAGCCGGAGGTGAACAGGATGTAGGCGAGCTCGCCGGGATCTGTCGACGCGGGGTTGAACCCGGATTCGCGCTGCCCCACCCGGCGGGCTTCGGCCACCGTCAGCGCAGCCAGCCCGGCCGGCGGCTGGTCACCGCACACCAGGGCCATCCGGACTCCGGCGCCGGCCAGCATCCGGGCTGCCCGGTCGGCGGGATGGTCGACACCGACCGGCACGTACACCGCTCCGGCGGCCAGGATCGCGAGCAGGGCGGTGACCTGCTCGGCGCCCTTGGGTCCCAGCACCGCGACCGGGTCGCCGCGCCGCACACCGGCGACGCGCAGTCCCGCGGCGACCTCGAGCACCTGCTCGCGCAGCTGGCCGTAGGTGAGGTCGCCGGCGCTGCTGTACACCGCGGGCGCGTCTGGGTGGGCGGCGGCGCGGGCGAAGAACCCGTCGTGCAGCGCGTCACAGCTGGGCGCCGACGACACCGTGTCGAGCGCCTTGCGGACTGCCCGTTGACCAGCGGTGACCGCGGCCTGATCGGTTGCATCCCACGCGGATTCGTCGGCCGCCAGCCGCTTCAGTTCGGCCAGGTGGTGGGCGAACATCGCATCCGCCACGCCGGGGCGGAAGGCGTCCTCGCGGACGTCCCAGTTGATCATCAGCCCTTCGGCCACCGGGGTGGCCTGGGCGTCGAGCAGCACCTGCGGCCCCTGCGAGATGGTGCACACCGGCCTGCCGAACTGTTCGGTGACCTCGCCGGCGAACAGGTCGCCCAGCCCCAACGCACTGGTGTAGACGATCGGCGCCAGCACCGGGGTGCCGTGGTGGCGGGTGAGGTCGCGCAGCACCGACAGGCCCGAGTAACTGGAATGCTGCGCGGAGGTGTGCAGGGCGTGCTGCAGGGCCCGGGCCCGCGCGATCGGGGTGTCGGCCTCGGTCAGGTCGACGTCGAGCATCAGCGACGAGGTGAAGTCACCCACCAGTTTGTCGACGTCGGGGTGGAACTGTTCGCGCCCGAACATCGGCAGGTTCAGCAGGAACCTCCGGTTCGTCGACCACCGCGCCAGCGTTCCGGCATAGGAGGCCGCCACCGCCATCGCCGGGGTGATGCCGCGCGCGTGCGCCGCGGCGAACAGCGCGTCCCGGGTCGCGATGTCGAAGATGTGCCAGCGGCGGGTTCCGCGCCGCGGATCGGCCTGTTCGGCCCGCGGAACCAGCGGCAGGGCCGGACCTTCGGGAAGGTCGGGGATCCGTTTGGCCCACCACCGGCGGTCCTCCTCGGTTCCTGCGGCCGGCGTCGAAGCGGTCAGCTCCTCCCGGTACTGCCGATAGGTGTAGCCCAGTTCGGGCAGGGTTCCGCCGCCGTAGAACACGGCGAGATCGGACATGAAATTGCGGTAGCTGACCGCGTCGGCGGCCTGCATGTCCAGGTCGACGTGCAGCCTGGTGCGCCCGCCGGGCAGCAGCGACAGCGACAGCTCCAGCACCTCACCGTCGAGGATCTGATGGGATTTCTCGTCGCGGATCTCCTCGAGGCGCCGCTCGGCGGCGGAGGGCTCGAGGTCGCGCAGGTCGAACACGGTGACCGGCAGACCGCGCTCACCGATGCGCTGGGTGCCGTCGGGCAGGATGTCCACCCGCAGCATCGGGTGGCGCTCGGCCAGACGCGCCGCCGCCGTCCGCAGCCGGTCGGGATCGACTCCGGCGCCGTCGAATTCGACATACAGGTGGGCGGCCACCCCGCCGAGTTCCTGATCGTTGTTGCGGCCGATCCACAGCGCGTGCTGGATGGGGGCAAGCGGGAACGCCTCGTTGTCAGCGCCGGCGCGCTCGGCGGCGGCCGGCGCGGCACCGGACCCCGGTGTCGCGGTGTGGCCGGCGACCAGGTCGGTCCATGCCTGCACGGTCGGGTCGGCGGCCAGCTCGGCGAATCCGACCGCGATGCCCTGGCGGCGCCAGCGCCCGGACAGCGACATCATCCGGATCGAGTCCAGCCCCGAGGCGATCAGATCGGCCTGCGGGTCCAGTTCCTCCGGATCCACACCGAGCAGTTCGGCGACCTCGTCTCGAACCGTCTGCGTACTCGTCACCGCCACACCCACAAAGCCTCCAGCAATAAGTCAGGCTGCCCTAACTTTGTGGAGGCTACCCTATTCTCGGCGTACCGAACACTTCTACCCTGAGCGGGCGATTTGAACTGATGAGCACCGGATTCGTGCCCGAACAGGGCAGACCAGACAACCTGCCACCCGATCACACCGACGACCTCGCCCACGGCTTCGTCCCCTTCCCACCCGAGCGGGCTCTGGCCTACCGGAAGGCGGGCTACTGGACCGGACGGCCGCTGGACTCGATCCTGACCGAGGCCGCCACCGTCTGGCCCGATCGGGCAGCCGTCATCGACGCCACGACCTCCCACACCTTCGCCGAACTCGACGGGGCGGCCGACCGGTTCGCCGCCGGGCTGGCCGACCTCGGGATCACCGCGGGCGACCGGGTGCTGTTGCAGCTGCCGAACTCGTGCCGGTTCGCCGTCGCGCTGTTCGGCATCCTGCGCGCCGGGGCCGTCCCGGTGATGTGCCTGCCGGGGCACCGCACGGCCGAACTCGGTCACTTCGCCGACGTCAGCGGCGCCGTCGCGCTGATCGTCGCCGATCGGGCGGGCGGGTTCGACTACCGCGAGATGGCCACCCAGCTCGTCGCCGAACACCCTGCGCTGCGGCAGGTGATCGTCGACGGCGAACCCGGGCGGTTCGTGCCGTGGTCGGCGATCGCCGAGTTCACCGGCGCCCCGCCCGCACGCCGGCCGGTCGATCCGTCACTGCCGGCCCTGCTGCTGGTCTCCGGTGGCACCACCGGGTTGCCCAAGCTGATCGCGCGCACCCACGACGACTACGTCTACAACGCCCACGCCAGCGCCCAGGCCTGCGAGGTGACCGGCGACGACGTCTACCTCGTCGCGCTGCCGGCCGGCCACAACTTCCCGCTGGCCTGCCCGGGTCTGCTGGGATCGATGACCGTGGGCGCCACCACGGTGTTCACCGCCGATCCGAGTCCTGAGTCGGCGTTCGCCCTGATCGACCGATACCGGATCACCGTCACCGGCCTGGTCAACGCGCTGGCCAAACTGTGGGCCCAGGCCTGCGACTGGGAGCCGGTGCTGCCGACGACACTGCGCTTCGTGCAGGTGGGCGGGTCCCGGATGAGCCCGCAGGACGCTCAGTTCATCCTCGACAGACTCACCCCCGGGCTGTCGCAGATCTTCGGGATGGCCGAAGGGATGCTCAACTTCACCCGGCCCGGCGACCCGGCCGAGGTGGTGGTCTACACCCAGGGCACCCCGATGTCACCGGCCGACGAGATGCGCGTCGTCGACGAGAACGGCCGGGAGGTGGCGCCCGGCGAGGAGGGCGAGCTGCTGGTCCGCGGCCCCTACACGCTCAACGGCTACTACCGGGCCGACGACGCCAACGCCCGGTCGTTCTCACCCGACGGCTTCTACCGGACCGGCGACCGGGTGCGGATCTTCACCGAGGGCCCGAAAGCGGGCTATGTCGAGGTCACCGGACGCATCAAGGACGTCATCCACCGCGGCGGTGAGACGGTGTCGGCCACCGACCTCGAAGACCATCTGCACACCCACCCGCAGATCTACACCGCCGCAGCGGTCGCCCTGCCCGACGACTACCTCGGCGAGAAGATCTGCGCAGCGGTGGTGTTCCGGGGCAAGCCGATCAGCCTCGCCGAACTCAACGCATTCCTCGACGAGCGGGGTGCCTCGACCCACGCCCGTCCCGACGTGCTCGCGCCGATGCCGTCGCTGCCGACCACCGCCGTCGGCAAGGTCGACAAGAAACAGGTGGTGGCCCGATTGAGCGCCGCGCGAAACGGCTAGTTCAAGGGGTATGGCGCAAACACTCGACCAGAACACCCACTGGGATGTCGATCGCGGCTTCGTCCTGCCCCGCATGGGCGATCTGGTGGCCGACGGACGCGTCGAACACGACAGCGCCGACTCCGAGATCACCTACTACGACACCGAAGAGCGCGACCTGCACGCGCACGGCATGGCACTGACCCGCGGGTCCGGCGACGACGCCGAGTGGGAGCTGAGCCTGCCCGGCGACGGCGGAACCGTGCGCTTCGCGGCATCTCCGGCGGTGCCCGGCGCCCTGCACACGATCGTGGCCGGTGTCACGCACGGGCGGGCGCTGGACCACATCGCCACCATCCGCACCGTGCGTGAACGGTACGTGGTCAGCGACGGCGAGTCGCGGATCGAGATCGACGACGACGAGTTGCGCGCCTCACTCGGCGATCGGCTGCTGGCCTGGCGCGAGGTGCACACCACGCCGGCGCCCGGACAACTGTCCAAGCGGCTGCGCAGCGCCGGCGCGCGTGCCTCGAACGAGCCGTCGCGGCTGACGCAGCTGCTGGCCGGTGACCGTGCGGTGGCGGACACGGCGGACCTCGCACCTGGGGCACAGGCTCTGGGCCGGTATGTGTCGACTCAGGTCGACCAGATCGTGCTGGGCGATATCGAGCTGCGGCGGGGCAACGATCCGGTGCACGACACCCGGGTGGCGATCCGCCGGCTGCGCAGCACGATCCGGGTGTTCGGCGACCTCGTCAACGCCTCTGATGCCGAGTCGGTCGAAACCGGCCTCAAGTGGTTCGCCGGGGTGCTCGGCGAGGTCCGCGACTGTCAGGTGCAGCAGCGTCGTTTCGGCGACGCGCTCGACGGGCTGCCCGATGAACTGGTGCTGGGACCGGTGCGGGCCCGGTTGGACGAGGAGCTGCGCGCCGTCGAGCTGCCGGCGCGTGCCGCGGTGACCGAGGCGATGGACTCGCAGCGCTACCTGGCGCTGATGGCGGTGCTGCGAAACTGGCGTACCGGCCCGCCGTTCGAACCCGACACTGCCACGGCCGCGGTGCGCAAGCTCGCACGCAAAGCACAGCGCAAGGCTCAGCGTCGCCTGAATGCCGCGCTGGATTCCGGAGACGACGCCTGGCTGCACCGGGCGCGCAAGGCCGCCAAACGGACCCGCTACGCCGCCGAACTGTCCGAGCCGCTCGAGCCAAAGGCGGCCCAGCGAACACGCAAGCACTTCAAGAAGATCCAGAGCGTGCTCGGTGACCACCAGGACACCGTGGTCGCGATGGCGTGGCTACGCCGGCTCGGTGTGGCCGCCGGGACCGCCGACGGCGAGAACGGCTTCACCTTCGGCCTGCTCTACGGCCGCGAGCAGGCGCTGGCCGCCGAGTGCCGGCAGGCGGTGCAACAGCTGCGTTAGCACGCCCGTGGATTGCTGAAACCCCTCTGCCACTTGGGTTTCTCCAGTCACACCGACGGTCGCTCCTGTCAGTGGTTCGAACTAGTGTTCGATTCATGGGTGAGGTGTCCAGCGCGATCGC
>NZ_JBSWXU010000177.1:0-10078 GCF_056160785.1 Mycobacterium sp. ABE4_509
GAACAGCGCCGCGGGCACGCACACCGCCAGCGCGATGGTCCAGCCCAGCAGCCGCTCGGAGATCGGGCCGGGCGGCGTGCACGCCGGCAGCACGAACGTCAGCAGCGTGGCGCGCTGCCCGGCCGCGATCGTCTCGCTGAGCACCCCGGAAAACGTGACCACCACACCGAGCACGAACATCGCCAGCACAGCCGGCAGCGGGTGCGGGGACACCAGGGTCCCCAGCGTGATCAGGACGAACCCGTTGAGCGCCAGACCCGCGTAGGCCAGCGCCCGGTTGTTGGCGTTACCCGGAAAGTCGGTGAACACCAGCAGCGCGACCGAACCGAAGATGGTGAACAGCGGGGTCTGCGAGTTGCCGGCGACCAGGAAGCCCACCGCCCCGGCCAGCGGCACCACCACACAGGCCCGCACCGCACGCCGCAACGCGTCCCCTTCGGGGTCGCGCTGCTGGATGCGTCTGGACACGCGGGCCCGCAGCGCGGCGGGGCGCATGGACTCGATCACGGTCACGGCATCAGCAACGCCTCGCCGGCACCGCAACCCCGACGACGTGCCGCGCGCGGCGGCGGTCGGTGACACAACCGTCACAGTTTGCTGGAGCCGGGCCGCGGCTGCCGCCGGCGGCGGTGGGGTCAGTCATCGCCGGGCGCTTCGGGCACCGCGGCGAACGTTCCGGAGTCCAGGGCGTACAACAGCTGATCGAGGATCCAGCCCAGTCCGCTGGTGTCACCCGGAATCAGGGTCTGCTCGTAGCCGACGAGCAGGTAGAGCGCACACGAGGCGAACAGTTCGGCCTGCCGCGGTTGATCGAGGATCTGCATCGCGCTGCTGTACAGCGCCTCGAAACGTTGCCGGTCGACGGCGGCCTGCACCGAGCGCACCTCGGGGTCGATCGCGCTCCACACCCGGATGGCGGCCTCGGCCCCGTGCGGGAGCAGCAGTCCGGCGTGGAACAGGCTGTCGATGCGCCGCCGCGGATCCGGTTCGGCCTGCACCGTCTCGACGGTCTTCACGGTCATCCCCTCCTGCCAGTGCGCCACCAGCTGCCGGGTGTACACCGACCAGCTGGCGAAGTAGTGATAGAAGGATCCGGTGGTGACCCCGAGGCGCTGGCAGACCTCGGCGAGCTTGAGTCCGCCGTAGCCGAGGTCGGACAGCACTTGCAGCCCGGTATCGAAGAAAGAATCTCGCGACGCGACGGCCCCCATCCTGAGCACGATAGTTCGACCCGGGACGGCAGCGCGCCCTGCGCGAACGACAATTTCTTTTCGGCGCCGGCAATCGAATCGGCGAGAGTTTGCTCGGATGTCACGGCGGGGTGGCCGATGGGCACCGATCGGTCAGACGCCAGGTGACGTGTGGCACAATTCGAACGTGCCGCACACGGCTAGTCGAGGTCCAGGACGTCCTCCCGCAGCGAAGGCAGCTGAGACGCGGGAGCGCATCGTACGTGCCGCTCGCGAGGTTTTCAGCGAACTCGGCTACGACGCCGCGACGTTCCAGGCGATCGCGATCCGGGCCGATCTCACCCGGCCCGCGATCAACCACTACTTCGCCAGCAAGCGCATCCTGTGGGCCGAGGTGGTCCGGCAAACCGATGTCGCCGTGGTCAGCTCCGGCATCGCGCGGGCACACGAGCAGACGACCCTGCTCAACCGGCTCTCGGCGTTCCTGTCCGCCGCCACCCAGGCCGATGTCGAGGACCGGGCCGCGGCGGCCTTCCTGGTGACCTCGGTTCTGGAGACCCAGCGGCACCCCGAGCTGGCCAGCGACGAGCACGACCCGCTGAAGAACTCGCGGGCGTTCGTCGACTGGGCGGTCAACGATGCGATCGCCCGCGGCGAGCTGAGCACCGACACCGACGTTCAACACCTGGTGGAGATGCTGGTCGCCATCGTATGGGGGATGGGCTTCTACGCCGGATTCGTCGGGGACCGCTCCGAGCTAGGCACCGTCGTGCACAAGCTCGAGCTGCTGCTGGCCAACAAGCTCTGGAATCTCAGCGAGTAAGCCCCGACCCCGATCCGGTGCTGTGGTGTCCGGCACAGCGAGCCGGAACCCGACGTTCTATTAGATAGACTCGCGAAGTAAATCTCACCGAGACGGAGCTGTCATGAGTTCACTGCGCACCGACAACGACACCTGGGACATCGCCTCCAGCGTCGGCTCGACCGCCGTCATGGTCGCCGCCGCCCGCGCAGCCGAGACCGAACGCCCCGACGCGCTGATCAGCGACCCCTACGCCAAGATCCTGATCGCCGACGCCGGCACCGGGGCCTGGCAGTACATGCTCGACGACACCTTCATTGCCAAGGTCTCCGAAGCCGACCCCGAGATCGCCCCGCTGTTCGAACACATGGGCAACTACCAGGCGGTGCGCACCCACTTCTTCGACGACTTCTTCACCCGCGCCGCCGAGGCCGGCATCCGCCAGGTGGTCATCCTGGCCTCCGGCCTCGATTCGCGGGCCTTCCGGCTGCCCTGGCCCGCCGGGACCACCGTGTTCGAACTCGACCAGCCCAAAGTGCTCGAATACAAGGCCGCCACGCTGGCCGCCCACGACGCCCGGCCCACCGCCGACCGCCGCGAGGTGGCGATCGACCTGCGCCAGGACTGGCCGGCGGCCCTGACCGCGGCCGGTTTCGACGCGACCCGGCCGACCGCCTGGCTGGCCGAGGGGCTGCTGATGTACCTGCCCGCCGACGCCCAGGACCGACTGTTCACCCAGATCACCGAGCTCAGCGCGCCGGGCAGCCGGGTCGCCGCCGAAGCCATGGGCTCGCACGCGCCCGACCGGCGCGAACGGATGCGCGAACGGTTCGCGTCGATCACCGCGCAACTCGGCATCGAGGAGCCGGTCGACATCACCGAACTCACCTACGACGATCCGGACCGCGCCGACGTGGCGCAGTGGCTCAACGCGCACGGCTGGCAGGCACAGCCGCTGGCGTCGAAGGACGAGATGCGCCGGCTCGGCCGCCTCATCGAGATCGCCGACGCCGACGACGAGTCCTTCTCCACCTTCATCACCGGTGAGCGGGTCTGACCGCCGCCCCGCGCAAAATTATCCCCGTCGGGAGGCCATTGCGGCCCGAACGGGCGCTGTTCACCAACCGGGTGGTTGGTTAGGATTCGGGTAATCCACAGGTCAGGAGGACCCGATCATGACCACCGAATCCGTCGCCCCCGTCGAAGTCGGCGCCACCACCGTCGACATCCCGGCCACCGTGCGTCGCCTCCGTGAGACGTTCGCCACCGGACGAACCCGCAGCGTGGAATGGCGCAAAGCCCAGCTGAACGCCCTCGAACGGCTGATGACCGAGAACGAGGCCGCCGTCGCGGCTGCGCTCGAACAGGACCTCGGGCGATCACCGTTCGAGGCGTGGCTGGCCGACGTCGCCAGCACCGCCGGTGAGGCCGCCTACTCCGCCAAGAACGTGGGCAAGTGGACCAAGCGTCGCCACCGGCTGCTCGAGATGTCCCAGTTGCCGGGCCGCGGCTGGGTGGAGTACGAGCCGTACGGCACCGTGCTGATCATCGGCGCCTGGAACTTCCCGTTCGCCCTGACACTGGGTCCGGCCGTCGGCGCCATCGCCGCCGGCAACACCGTGGTGCTCAAACCCTCCGAGGTGGCCCCGGCGTCGTCGGCGCTGATGGCCGAACTGATCCCGCGCTACCTGGACAACGACGCGATCGCCGTCATCGAGGGCGACGGTGCGGTCAGCCAGGAACTGATCGCGCAGGGCTTCGACCACCTGCTGTTCACCGGCGGCACCGAAGTCGGCCGCAAGGTCTACGAGGCGGCCGCCCCGCACCTGACCCCCGTCACCCTGGAGCTGGGCGGCAAGAGCCCGGTCATCGTCTCCGCCGACGCCGACATCGACGTCGCGGCCAAGCGCATCGCCTGGACCAAGCTGATCAACTCCGGTCAGATCTGCATCGCGCCGGACTACGTGCTGGTCGAGGCGCCGGTCCGGGACAAACTCGTCGACCGG
This sequence comes from Mycobacterium sp. ABE4_509, assembly GCF_056160785.1. Taxonomy (NCBI): domain Bacteria; kingdom Bacillati; phylum Actinomycetota; class Actinomycetes; order Mycobacteriales; family Mycobacteriaceae; genus Mycobacterium; species Mycobacterium sp. ABE4_509. Next base: position 3,999 of record NZ_JBSWXU010000177.1, read on the forward strand.
CTCCGCGCCGCGGTCGAGGAGTTCGAGGCCGGCAACGACAGCGGCAAGAAGATCGTCAACGAGCGCCACTTCAACCGGCTGACCACCGCACTGGCCGCCACCAAGGGACATGTCGCCGTCGGCGGCGGCTCCGACGCGTCGGCCTGCAAGATCCAGCCGACCGTCGTGGTCGACCCCGACCCGGCCGAGCCCCTGATGACCGACGAGATCTTCGGACCGATCCTGCCCGTCGTCACGGTCGGATCCCTCGACGACGCAATCGCTTTCGTCAACGCCCGGCCCAAGCCGCTGGCGGCCTACCTGTTCACCAAGGCCAAGGCGGTGCGCGAGCGCGTGATCAGGGAAGTGCCCGCCGGCGGCATGCTGATCAACCACCTGGTGTTCCACTTCGCGACCCACAAACTGCCGTTCGGCGGCGTCGGCCCGTCCGGTCTGGGCGCCTACCACGGCAAGTTCGGGTTCGAGGAGTTCAGCCACCACAAGTCGGTGATGACCAAGCCGACCCGACCCGACCTCGCCTCGATGATCTACCCCCCGTATACAGATAAGGCGTGGAAGCTGGCGCGCAAGCTGTTCTAGCGGGCCGGCACGGACCCTTTCAGAGAGGAAGATTCAGTGCCAGGAGTGCAGGATCGTGTCGTCGTCGTCACGGGTGCAGGAGGCGGTCTCGGGCGTGAATACGCGCTGACCTTGGCCCGCGAAGGCGCCAGCGTCGTGGTCAACGACCTCGGCGGCGCCCGGGACGGTACCGGAGCCGGTCACAACATGGCCGACGAGGTGGTCAAGGAGATCACCGGCGCCGGCGGCCGCGCGGTGGCCAACTACGACTCGGTTGCCGAGCCGGAGGGGGCGGCCAACATCATCAAGACCGCCGTCGACGAGTTCGGCAAGGTCGACGGTGTGGTCAGCAACGCCGGCATCCTGCGCGACGGCACCTTCCACAAGATGGAATTCGCCAACTGGGACGCCGTGCTCAAGGTGCACCTGTACGGCGGATACAACGTCATCCGCGCCGCGTGGCCGCACTTCCGCGAGAACGGTTTCGGCCGCGTCGTGGTCGCGACGTCCACCAGCGGACTGTTCGGCAACTTCGGCCAGGCCAACTACGGTGCCGCCAAGCTGGGTCTGGTGGGCCTGATCAACACCTTGGCCCAGGAAGGCGCCAAGTACGACATCAAGGCCAACGCCGTCGCCCCGATCGCGGCCACCCGGATGACCCAGGACATCCTGCCGCCCGAGGTGTTCGAGAAGCTGACCCCCGAGTACGTCGCACCGGTGGTGGCCTACCTGTGCACCGAGGAGGTGCCCGAGACCGCGTCGGTGTTCATCGTCGGCGGCGGCAAGGTGCAACGGGCCGCACTGTTCCAGAACAGCGGCGTGACCTTCACCGAGGTGCCCTCGGTCGACGACATCGCCGGCCGGTGGGACGAGATCGCCGACCTGTCGGCCGCCGAACGGGCCACCTTCAGCCTGGGCTGACGCTTTCATGAAAGCGCTTGTCGCGCAAGAACTCACCGGACCGTCCGGGCTGGCCTACACCGACGTCGACGACGTCACCGATGCCACAAAGGTCATCGTCGACGTCGGGGCGGCCGGTGTCTGCTTCCCGGATCTGCTGCTGCTGCGCGGCGAGTACCAGATGCGTCTCGAACCGCCGTTCGTCCCGGGCATGGAGGTAGCCGGCGTCGTGCGCTCGGCACCCGAAGGGTCGGGGTTCACTGCCGGGCAACGGGTCTCGGCGTTCACCATGCTGGGCGGCTACGCCGAACAGGTGGCGGTGGCACCCGACGGCGTGGTGCCGACCCCGGCGGACGTCGACGACGCGTCGGCGGCCTCGCTGCTGGGCAACTACTACACGATGCAGTTCGCGCTGCAGCGCCGCGGCGCGTTGCGCGCCGGTGAGACGGTGCTGGTGCTCGGATCCGGTGGCGGCGTGGGCACCGCCGCGGTGCAGATCGCGAAGGCGATGGGCGCCAAGGTCATCGCGATGGTGCACCGAACGTCCGCCGCCGAGTTCGTCGAGTCCCTCGGCGCCGACGTGGTGCTGCCACTGACCGACGGCTGGCGCGACACGGTCCTGCAACACACCGGCGGGCGCGGCGTCGACATGGTGGTCGACCCCATCGGCGGGCCGGCGTTCGACGGCGCGATCCGGGTGCTGGCCACCGAGGGCCGGCTGCTGGTCATCGGGTTCGCCGCCGGCGGCATCCCCACCGTCAAGGTCAACAGGTTGCTGTTGCGCAACGTCGGCGTCATCGGCGTCGGCTGGGGTGAGTTCGTCAACCGCACCCCGGGCGCACAGGCCGAGGTGGGCGCCGCCCTGGGCGCACTCGTCGACGCCGGGCTGCGGCCCCCGCCGCCGGTGCGCTTCCCGCTGGCCGACGGCATCGAGGCGCTGCAACTACTCGCCGACGGCGGGGTGCACGGCAAACTCGTGCTGGAGCCCTAGCCCATCGATCTCGCCGCGGCTGGGTACGGACCTGTCGCGCGTAGCGTGGAACACGTGACCGAGACATCGCCGACGCTGCCCACCGCGCTGGCCGCGGCCCAGCAGCTACTCATCGACCCGCCGGCCGACCCCGACGTCAGCAAGGGCTACCTCGACCTGCTGACCGGGCCCGCGAGCGACCACGCCGCCACCGAGACGAACACCGGTGCCATCCAGGCGCTCTGGGCGTCATCGATCGGCTCGATGCTCTACGACAACGCCCAGGCCCTCGCCCGCCGTGTGATGACTGCGTTGCAGGAGCCGACGGAATGGCTCGACATACCGGCAGGAGGCGTTGCGCTCGACGTCGGCTGCGGCCCCGGCAACGTCACCGCCGCCCTGGGCCGCGCGGTCGGCGCCGACGGGTTGGCGATCGGCATCGACATCTCCGAACCGATGCTGGCGCGCGCGGTCAGCGCCGAGGCCGGACCCAACGTCGGGTTCATCGGGGCCGACGCGCAACGCCTGCCACTGCGGGACGAGACCGTCGACGCCGTCACCTCCCTGCTGTTGCTGCAGCTGATCCCGCACCCACCGACCGCGGTGGCCGAGATGGTGCGGGTGCTGCGCCCCGGAGCGCGGATCGCCGTCCTGGTACCCACCGTCGGGCCGGCGGCGCGTCTGCTCGGCATGCTTCCCAACGGCGGGGCCTACCTGTTCGGCGAAGACGAGCTGGCCGACACCTTCGAAGAGCTGGGCTTGGTGAGCGTGCGCGCCAAGAGCATGGGCACCGCGCAGTGGGTGCGCGGCAGAAAGGCCTGAATGAGCGTCGGCGGTCTGGTCCTCGTCGCGCTGGCGATCGCCGTCGGCCTGGTCGGCATCATCGTGCCGATCCTGCCCGGCGGGTTCCTGGTGATCGCGGCCATCGGGGTGTGGGCGTTCGTCGAGGGCGGCGCGGTGGCATGGGTGAGCTTCGCGGTCGCCGCCGCGGTGTTCCTGGCCGCCGAAGTGGTCAAGTACGCCTGGCCCGCCCGGAAGATGCGCCAGGCGCAGGTCCGCACCTCGGTGCTCGTGGTCGGCGCCATCGCCGGCATCGTCGGCTTCTTCGTCATCCCGGTCATCGGGCTGCTGATCGGTTTTGTGGCCGGGGTTTTCGCCGCCGAGGTGGTCCTGCGGCCCGACCTCGCCCGGGCCTGGGCCTCGACGGTGCACGCCCTCAAAGGCGTGGCGCTCTCGGTCGGTGTCGAGTTCGCCGGCGCGCTGCTGGCCACGGTGGCGTGGGTGGTCGGGGTCGTGCTCGTGTCATAGCGGGTTCGCGAGTTCTGCACGACGGCTGAGACTATGCGCCGGGCGCAGCCCTGCTGCAGAACTCGCCGAAGGCTAGCCGCGCCAGCGAAGCTCGATGCGGTAGACGACCAGCCCCGCCTCGTGACTATTGGGGCGCGGCCTCTTGACCGCATGTCACCGCGCCGCGGAGTCAGCGTTGATCAAAGCCGAATTCCTGACGGAATCGACGGTGTCCGGTTTTCGACCGAGTTGACGTTTTCCGCGTCCTTTGGTTCTCGGTGGGATGACCCGATTCCCGTTTGCTGGTTCAAGCGTCGTTGCGTTGGTTGACCGTCACCCTGATCCGGGAACGGCATAACCCGTACCGGCTTGTCTTGGGGCGTTTGCCATCCGCGGCCAAACATCGCCACGAAACACGTACCGTCACCTGTGAGCAATGCGCGTTCCCGATCCTTGATCAAGATCAGAATGTTGTAAGAGCGGTTCTGCAAATACGCGGACAGACCCGTGTAGTTTGCGGTCGCACCGAAACGCAGGTTGTAAACGAGTAGTTACACGGCCGTGAATACTGCGGAAGAACCTGTCCGCTCGGATCGATTGCGGGCTAACGTAATTGACGCTGGAAGTAGCTGCAGCGCTACCGAGTGGGCGCTGAAACATGCTGCTCCGGAAACACTCTGCTCAAGAGCTCGTCTTCTAGGGGTCGGTCATGGCTGGAGCATTTTTCGGGGCGGGCGGCAGACATCGAGCCGGGCGCCGTAAGCCACTTCAACCCGGCCCGGAGCATGCCGGACACCGTCATTCTCTGACGGGTTCGACGTTTCTAGCTACTACGCCGGCTCGCAATGCTCGTAGTGCCCGTTATGTGGGGCGGGTGGGGGCGCTGGCGGTGGCGCTGGGCGTGGGCGCTGCGTGGGTCACCGGCCCGGGCCTGGCTGTGGCGGTGGGCGATCCAGAGTCCGCCAGCACCGCGGGCGGCACCGGATCGGCTGAGCCGAGCCAGGGTTCGGACACGGCACCGGCCGCAACCGGCACCGACTCGGGCAGCAGTGCCGACCCCGATGCTGATACCGAGGATTCGGCCCAGACCGCCGAGTCTGAGGACACCGTCGACACCGCCGACCTCGAGGAGGCTGCCGACGCTGCCGACCTCGACGAGGCTGCCGACGCTGCCGACCTCGACGAGGCTGCCGACCTTGAGGAGGCTGTTGATGCAGGCGAGGACGCCGGCGGTGCCGTAGCTCCCGACGACACCGAGGCCGTTGACCCCGCTGAGGCCAGCGGCGCCGAGGGCCCCGCAGAGGTGATCGACGGCGGCGCTCAGGCTGGCGGAGTCGCCGAGGAGGTGGCCGATTCTGAGCAGGATCAGCCCGCCGGGCCGACCGAAGGTAGCGCGCAGAGCGGGCTCGGTGACGACGGTGCCACCAGCCCGGACGCCACCATGGTCGCCGCCACTACCAAGTCCACCGGCGTGGGCGGCGATCTGGCCGAGATTGGGGACGACGGTTCGGGGGTACCCCAGCTCGCACACGAAGAAGTTGCGGGCGGACCGCTGCGGGTAAGTGCACCACCGACGTCCACCACGGCGACGCAGGCGTTCGACAACGGCCCCGAGGCGTCAGGTCTCGAGGTCATGTCGACCGCAACCACACCCACCGCGGCCGCGTCGGGCCCGTTGACCGCGGTCATCGGGGGTTTGATGTCCTGGATCGGGCTGGCCCCGGCGATAGCGGGGGGCACCGCAGTGCCGGCCCAACCGGCCACCGCGCCGACCCTGTGGGCAGCGCTGGCGCTGATCAGCCGCGAGATCGAACGCCGATTCTTCAACTCGTCACCGACTTTCGGCGCCCCTCCGTCCTCCGTCCAAGCCGCTGACGGCACCATCACCGGCACAGTGACTGCCACCGACCGCAACGACGACCCGCTGGTCTTCGCCGCCGGCACCCCGGCCAATGGCGGCGCGGTCAGCATCGATGCCACGACGGGCGTGTTCACCTACACTCCCAGCGCGCAGCTGGCCGCCGCCGGGGGCACCGACACCTTCACCGTCACCGTCACCGAAGACACCGACTACTGGCACCTGCACAACCTGCGGGATGGGCTCCGCGCGCTGTTCGCCGGGACCTCGGTGCACACCGCCACCACCACCGTCACCGTCACCGTCACGCCGGTTAACCAAACCCCGGTTGCCGTCGATGATGGCTACACCGTCGCCGAGGACACCGCACTAGTCGTTGCGGTTGCCGATGGGGTACTGGCTAATGACATCGACCCCGACGGTGACGAGCTGACTGTCACATTGGAAACCGACCCGGTCAACGGCACCGTCGCTCTGCTCGACGATGGTTCGTTCACCTACACCCCC
>NZ_JBSWXU010000178.1:0-10059 GCF_056160785.1 Mycobacterium sp. ABE4_509
CGCCTTGACCGGCCCTCGGGCCGTCGCCGCCCTGCTCGTCGCCGCCACCCCCGCCGCGTTCGCGACCGGGTATCTCAACCACGGCTATCTCGGCGCCGTCTACGCCCGCCTGGAGATCGGCGTGGCGGTGTTCTTCGTCCTCTCCGGGTTCCTGCTGTTCGCCCCGTGGGTGCGGGCCGCCGCCGGCACGGCCCCGCCCCCGTCGGTGCGCCGCTACGCCCGCCACCGGGTGCGCCGCATCGTGCCCGCCTACGCCGCCGCAGTGCTGGCGACGTTCGCCGTGTACACCGTGTTCACCCCCGGCCCCAACCCGGGCCAGAGCTGGTACGGCCTGCTGCGCTACCTCACCTTCACCCAGATCTACACCGACAACTACCTGTTCAGCCTGGCCCATACGGGTCTGTCGCAGATGTGGAGCATGGCCGTCGAGGTCGCGTTCTACGCGGTGCTGCCCGCACTGGCCTTCCTGCTGCTGCGCCGCGGCTGGCACCCCCGCCGCATCCTGGCGGGACTGGCCGTGCTCGCTGCGGTGACACCGGCCTGGCTCGTCGTGATCAACGCCGCCCCGGGACTGCTACCCAGCTCGGCCGGGATGTGGCTGCCGGCCCACCTTGCCTGGTTCGCCGGCGGCATGGCACTGGCCGTGCTGCGCCACCGGGGCGCGCGGTGCCGCGCCCGGTTCGCCGTCCCCGCGGCGGTCGCGCTGTTCCTGGTGGTGGCGACCCCACTCGGTGGGACCCTGCACGGACCGGATCCGGCGTCGGCTCCGGTGATCAGGTCCGTGTTCTACGCCGCCGCCGCGACGCTGGTGGTGGCGCCGTTGGCGCTCGGCGACCGCTCCGGCTACACGCGGGCGCTGGCCAGCCGGCCGATGGCGTGGCTGGGCGAGATCTCCTACGAGATCTTCCTGCTGCATTCGATGATCATGGCGGTGACACTGCACGTGGTGTTGCGCTGGCCGCTGTTCACCGGTTCGATGCCGGTGCTGATCGTGGCGACCCTGGCACTGACCGTGCCGGCGGCCTGGGCGCTACACCGGTTGACCAGACCTCAGCCGGCCAGCGAGCGCAGCGCCGGAACAAGCGCGGCCAGCGCCCGCCCCCGGTGTGACACGGCGTCCTTTTCGGCCGGGCTGAGTTCGGCGGCCGTACGGTCCGAACCGGCAGGCAGGAACACCGGGTCATAGCCGAACCCGCCGTCCCCTCTGGGCGCCCGCACGATGCTGCCCGCCCACTCTCCGCGCACCACCGTGCTCCCGGCGTCGCCGGGCCCGGTCACCAGTGCGCACGCCGACACGAACGCGGCGTCGCGGCGGCCGTCGGGCACATCGGCAAGCTGCCCGAGCAGCAACACGGTGTTCTCGGCGTCGTGTCCGTGCCGGCCCGACCAGCGGGCGCTGAGCACCCCGGGCATTCCGTTGAGCGCGTCGACGGCCAGCCCGGAGTCGTCGGCGACGGCGGGCAGCCCGGTCGCGGCGAACGCGTCGCGGGCCTTGGCCAACGCGTTCTCCTCGAAGGTCGCCCCCGTCTCGGGCGCCTCGTCGAACGCCGGCACGTCTTCGAGCGACAGCAGCGTCAACCCCGACACCCCGGCGGCCTCGAGCACCCGGTTCAACTCGGCGAGCTTCTTGCGGTTGCGCGAGGCGACCAGTATCCGGGTCATCCGGCGCTCAGCTTCCGAAGGCCTTCTTCGACGGCTCACCCGACTCCGGCAACTCCCCGGGATAGGGCAACTCCAACGCCGCCTTCTGGATCTCGAACAACTGCTCGCAGGCGATCGTCGCGGCGTCGAGCATCTTGTCCAGCGTCGACCGCGGGAACGTGGCCCCCTCACCGGTGCCCTGGATCTCGACGAACGTCCCGGTGTCGGTGGCGACGACGTTCATGTCGACCTCCGCGCGGGAGTCCTCGCTGTAGGGCAGGTCGACCCGGATGCGGCCGTCGACGACACCGATGCTGACCGCGGCGATCGCGCAGGACAACGGACGCGGATCCGACAACCGGCCCGCCGCCGACAGGTAGGTCACCGCGTCGGCCAGCGCGACGTAGGCACCGGTGATGGCCGCGGTGCGGGTTCCTCCGTCGGCCTGCAGCACGTCGCAGTCGATCGCGATGGTGTTCTCGCCGAGCGCCCCGAGGTCGATGCAGGCCCGCAGCGAGCGGCCCACCAGCCGGCTGATCTCCTGGGTCCGTCCCCCGACCCGGCCCTTGACCGATTCCCGGTCGGACCGGTCATGGGTGGCGGCGGGCAGCATCGCGTACTCGGCGGTCAACCAGCCCTGCCCGGACCCCTTGCGCCAGCGCGGCACCCCGTCGGTGACGCTGGCGGTGCACATCACCCGGGTCTGACCGAACTCCACCAGCACCGAACCCGCCGGATGATTGGTGAACCCGCGGGTGATGGTGACCGGGCGCAGTTCGTCGTCGAGCCGGCCGTCTTCTCGTCTGGACACGGGGCCACCCTAGCCGCTGCCCCGGACACACCTGGTCGGCGGGCGCGGGGTGGTGCTCAGGACTTCGTGACGGGGAAAGTCTCGTTGCACACGACCGCGTGCACCGGACCGTCGAACTCGGCTTTGGCCTCGCTGATGATGTCCTCCCGCGAGGTCCACGGCGGAATGTGGGTCAGCAGCAACTCGGAAACGCCGGCGCGGGCGGCGGCGCGGCCGGCCTCGGTGCCGGACAGATGCAGCCGCGGCGGGCGCGACGGCGAGTGCGTCCAGGACGCCTCGCACAGGAACGTGTCGGCTCCGCGCGCCAGGTCGATCAGTGCATCGCAGTAACCGGTGTCGCCGCTGTAGACGAGGGTGGCGCCGGACGGATCGGTGATCCGCATGCCGTAGGACTCGGTGGGGTGACACACCAGCCGCGGCAGCACGGTCAGCGCCCCGATCTGCACCGGCTGACTGTCCACCCAGTGGCGCACTTCGAAGATGTCGGTGAAGTCGTCGATCTCCCCACCCTCGGGTGAGGACGCCGCCCCCAGCCGTGCCCAGGTGTTCGCCGGCCCGTAGACCAGCCCGCGCTCGGGCGCCGGCGACGGATGGTAACGACGCCAGACGAACAGACCGGGAAGATCCAGGCAGTGGTCGGCATGCAGATGCGACAGCAACACGTGCACAGAGTTGGGGTCGGCGTGACGCTGCAGCGCGCCGAGCACCCCGCCGCCGAAATCGAGAACCAAAGGTGGCGTATCGGGTGCGGTCACCAGATATCCCGACGCCGGCGAATCAGGGCCGACCACACTGCCGGAGCAACCCAGGACGGTGATTCGCACGCTCACTAGCTTGCCATGCCCGCGATGAACGTGACGAAAACATCGCCGCTTTGGGCGAGGAAGGTCATGTTCGGGCTCCCACGTGACGTCGAACAGGTCTGACCCCGTCGAGTGTAGGACCCAGGAATCGTGCCGCCAGTTCGGTGAACGCCTCGGGATCGCCGGTGGCCTCGAAAACCCGCTTCGGCCCGGCAACGGTGGCCGTGCCGGCCCTCCCCTCACCGGGGTGGGGCCGCAGCAAATCCTGCTCGGTGAGCACCCGCAACAGATCCTTGGCCGTCTCCTCGGCACTGGAGACCAACGTCACCGATTCCCCCATGGCCAGCTGGATCAGTCCCGACAGCATCGGGTAGTGCGTGCAACCCAGCACCAGGGTGTCGACCTGCGCACGCTGCAGCGGCTCCAGATATCCCTCGGCCAGGCCGAGCACCTGGCGGCCGCTGGTCACCCCGCGCTCGACGAAATCGACGAACCGCGGGCACGCCACCGCGAACACCTCGGTGTCGCGCGCCGCGGCGAAAGCGTCCTGGTAGGCGCCCGACGCGATCGTCGCCGCGGTGCCGATCACCCCGATGCGCCCGTTGCGCGTGGTGGCGGCCGCGCGCCGCACCGCGGGCAGGATGACCTCCACGACGGGTGTCGGCGCGTAGCGCTCACGGGCGTCGCGCAGGCAGGCCGCCGACGCGCTGTTGCAGGCGATGACCAGGGCCTTGACCTCGCGCGCGGCCAGGTCGTCGCCGATCGCCAGCGCGTGCGAGCGGATCTGCGGAACGGTCAGCGGTCCGTACGGGCCGTTTCCGGTGTCGCCGACGTAGATGATGTCCTCGTCGGGCAGCTGGTCGATCACCGCCCGCGCCACCGTGAGACCGCCGACGCCGGAATCGAAGATTCCGATCGGGCGCAACGCGTCCGGGTTCACGGACCCAGCGAGGGTGGTTGGACCGGCTTGCGCAGCGCGCGGGCCTTGCGTTCGGGTCCGGAGAGCAGATAGGCGGCGAGCACCCCGGCCAGCGCACCGCTGAGGTGTCCCTGCCAGGAGACGCCGAAGGTACCGGGCAGCACACCGAGCAGGATGCTGCCGTAGACGAACAGCACCACCACCCCGATGACGATCTCCCAGATCGTGCGGGTGAAGAAGCCGAACAAGATCAGAAACGTCAGCCAGCCGAAGATCAGGCCGGAGGCACCGATGTGGTTGGTCTCGACCACGACCCCCTGATAGGTCGGGGCGCCGACGTTGCCGATCAGCCAGGTGCCCAAGCCGCCGAGGATCCAGATGATCGCGGTGGCGTAGATGAAGCGCGACAGGCCCGCCAGCGTCATCAGGAACCCGAGCACCAGCGCCGGGCCGGTGTTGGCGATCAGGTGCTCCCAGTTGGAGTGCAGCAGCGGCGCGAACAGGATGCCGGTCAGCCCGTCGGTCTCCAGCGGGCGAATGCCGTTGTTGTCCAGTTGATGACCGGTCAGCGAGTCGAACAACTCGATGAGCCACAGCAACACCACGAACGACAGGATGGTCAGCCCGCCCACCAGCCACACCGGGCGTTTCTTGGGCTGAGCGGACGGCCCGGGGTAACCGCCGGCGCCCGTCATGCCCATAGTTGCCCTTCCAACGCGTCCTCCGCGTCATCCAGGCTACCGGCGTACGCGCCGGTCGACAGATACTTCCATCCGGCGTCGGCCACGACGAAGGCGATGTCGGCGCGCTCACCGGCCTTGACCGCCTTGGCCGCCATGCCCAGCGCGGCGTGCAGCACCGCACCGGTGGAGATGCCGGCGAAGATGCCCTCGACCTGGATCAGCTCGCGGGTGCGCTTGACCGCTTCGTACGAGCCGACCGAGAACCGGGTGGTCAGCACGCGCGGGTCGTAGAGCTCGGGGATGAAGCCCTCGTCGATGTTGCGTAGCGCGTACACACCCTCGCCGTAGCGTGGCTCGGCGGCGACGATCTGCACGTCGGGCACGTGCTCACGCAGGTAGCGTCCGGTGCCCATCAGCGTGCCGGTGGTGCCCAGGCCGGCGACGAAGTGGGTGATCTCGGGCAGATCCGCCAGCAGTTCCGGGCCGGTGCCGTCGTAGTGCGCGGCGGTGTTCGACGAATTGCCGTACTGGTAGAGCATGATCCACGAAGGGTTTTCGGCGGCAAGCTCTTTGGCATGGGCGACCGCGGTGTTGGACCCGCCCTCGGCGGGCGAGTAGATGATGCGCGCCCCGTAGAGCTCCAGGATCTGGCGTCGCTCGATCGAGGTGTTCTCCGGCATCACGCAGATCATCTGATAGCCCTTGAGCAGCGCCGCCATCGCCAGCGAGATGCCGGTGTTGCCGCTCGTCGGCTCCAGGATGGTCGCCCCCGGATAGAGCAGCCCGTCGCGTTCGGCGTCCTCGATCATCCGCAACGCGGGCCGGTCCTTGATCGAGCCGGTGGGGTTGCGGTCCTCCAGCTTGGCCCACAGGCGCACATGCGGAGCCCCTGGAGAGTCCGGGCGGCCCCCGTCCCACAACGGCGAGAGCCGCTGGAGCCCGACGAGCGGGGTGTGGCCCAGCGCCTGGAGCAGCGAGTCGTACCGGGTCATCGCGGCGGGTCTCAGCCTCCGGCCACGGCGGGCAGGATCGTCACCGAGTCTCCGTCGGAGATCGAGGTCGACAAACCACCGGAGAACCGGACGTCCTCGTCGTTGACGTAGATGTTGACGAACCGCTGCAGCTTGCCCGGGTTGGCCGGGTCGACCAGGCGCTCGGAGATCCCGGAGTAGTTGGACTCCAGGTCGGCGATCACCGCGCTGAGCGTCTCCCCCGCGGCGCTGACGCGTTTCTCACCGCCGGTGTGGGTGCGCAGGATGGTGGGGATGGACACGGTCACAGACATGGCTCGGTTGGTTCCTTTCACGCTTGGGCGTACTGCTCGACGATCTTGACAGGCTCTTCGGTGACGACGCCGTCGACGATGCGGTAGCTGCGCAGTTCGTGCTCGTCGGGGTCGCGGGTGGACACCAGCACGTAGTGGGTGTCGGGCTCGGAGGCGTAGGAGATGTCGGTCCGGCTCGGGTAGGCCTCGGTGGCGGTATGTGAGTGATAGATCACGACCGGCGCCTCGTCCGCGTCGTCCATCGCGCGCCACACCTTGAGCTGTTCGGCGGAATCGAACCGGTAGAACGTCGGCGACCGCTCGGCGTTGACCATCGCGATGAACCGTTCGGGGCGGTCGGAACCGTCCGGTCCGGCGATCACCCCGCACGCCTCATCCGGGTGGTCGGCGCGCGCGTGGGCGACCATCGCGTCGACCAGGTCGGCACGGATCGTCAGCACTGCGCCTCTTTCACTCGTCGTCTTCCTTCCTGAACGCTCCCGGCAACAGGCCACGGTAGGTCGGTATTCCAGCGACCTCCTCAGCAGCCAGGACACCGACCATCACGGCCCGGGCAAGACAGTCGGCGGCTGCCGCGCCGACCGCGGTGAGCAACGGCACCTCGGGCGACATCGACGCCGGCAGCGACGCCGACGTCGCCGGGTCCGGCGCCACCTCCACCGCGCCGGTGGCCAGTGTGAACACCGTATCGCCGTCCAACGGGGTGTGACACGGCCGGATGGTGCGGGCCAGGCCGTCGTGAGCGGCGACCGCCACCCGCCGGCAGCCTGCCTTGCTCAGCGCCGCGTCGGTGGCCACCACCGCGATCGTGGTGTTGAGCGGGCTCAGTTCGCCGTGCCGGTCGGCATAGCCGGCCAGCTGGTCCGCCGGTGGAGCGACCAGACCGAACTCCTCGATCTGGTCGGCCAGCCACGGCAGCCCGGTGCCCGGGTCGACGACGTCACCGGCGGAGTTGACCACGACCAGCGCGCCGACGGTGACACCCGATTCGAGCGTCACCGACGCCGTCCCGACACCGCCCTTGAGCACGCCGGCGCGCGCCCCGGCTCCGGCGCCCACCGCACCGAGTCCGACGTCGCTGCCCGCCGAGGCGGCGGCGCGATGGCCGAACTGCGCGTCCGGCCGGCACTGCCAGCCCCCGACCGGCAGGTCGAAGATCACCGCGGCGGGAACGATCGGCACCACGCCGCCGTCGAGCGCGACGCCGCGGCCCTGGGTTTCCAGCCAGGTCATCACACCGTCGGCGGCCGCCAGCCCGAACGCGCTGCCCCCGGTGAGCACCACGGCATCGATGTGGCGCACGGAGTTGCTCGGATCCAGCAGATCGGTTTCGCGGGTCCCCGGCGCCCCGCCCCGCCCGTCGACCGCGCCGACGGTTCCCGGCGGGGTCAGCACCACCGTGGTGCCGGCCGCCCAGCCCGAACCCAGCTGCGCGTCGGGGTCGATTCGGTGGTGGTGGCCGACCAGAATGCCGCCGACGTCGGTGATCGCTCCGCCGGCCACTACCTGGACTTGCCCATCAAACTCAGCACCAGATACTCCTGCAGGACGGTCAGCCACTGGTAGACGTCGAGGTGCCCGGCCATCGGGTGGTCGGCGGGCAGCCGGTCGGGACCGTCGGGGCCGACTTCGAGCATCGTGCCCAGGGCCAGCCGGACGTCGTTGACGGCCGACACCCAGGCTTTCGCGTCGTCCTCACCGATTTCGAACTTGCCGCCACCGGCCGGGACGGTATCCAGAAGTCGCTGCGCTGCTTCGCGTTTCGCATCGATGATCTCGGGCTCGTGCAGGCTGCGCAACGCACTGTTGAGACTCTCGGCGGTCCCGGAGCCGGCCGGGTGCTCGGTCGCCGCCCGGTAGAAATCGGGCAGCAGACGTTTCATCGTATCGTCTTGCGGGGGAACGGAATTACCCGTTCGCATGCCGGTGATCTCGGCGAGCTCGTCGGTCGGCGCGGACGACTCCCTGTCGTCGAGCATCCCCACCAAAGACGTCACCAGGCTGCTGAGCAGGTCGGCCTCGTGCGCGGCCAACGTCGAGCGGTACCGCGGGCCCGCGGGGCCCTCGACCCGTTTCCACTTTCGCACCGTCTCGTCAACGATCCTGTTGCAGGGTCGCCCACAGGCCGGCGGCGTGGAGCTTGGACACATCGGCTTCCATCGACTCCCGGGATCCCGCCGAGACCACCGCCTTGCCCTCGTTGTGCACCTGCATCATCAATTTGGTCGCGTGCGGTTCGCTGTAGCCGAAGAGCTTCTGGAACACGTAGGTCACATACGTCATCAGGTTCACCGGGTCGTCCCACACGATCGTCACCCAGGGGGCGTCGGCCGCGACGTCCTCGACGACGTCTTCGTGCTCACGCGTTCCCGGTCGTGCCTCCGCCGGCGTCACCATGGGTCAAGAATACCGGGGACGCAGTGTTGGTTCGAAGCTGCTGGCGAACCGATACGGTTGGCCTGTGACTTCGCCGACGCCCGGGGCGTCCTCAGAGAGCCAGCCGAGGCTGCCGCGCACGGGCCCGCCGGTGGCGTTGCTGACCGACAAGTACGAGCTGACGATGCTGGCCGCCGCGTTGCGTGACGGCACCGCGGCGCGCCGCACCACCTTCGAGGTGTTCGCCCGCAGGCTGCCCGCCGGCAGGCGCTACGGCGTGGCCGCCGGTTCCGCGCGGTTCGTGGAAGCGTTGCAGCAGTTCAGGTTCGACGAAGCCGAGCTGGAACTGGTCGCCGACTTCTGCGACCCGCAGACGCTGGAGTACCTCGCCGGGTACCGGTTCGGCGGTGACGTCGACGGCTACCCGGAGGGTGAGCTGTACTTCCCCGGCTCTCCGGTGCTCTCGGTGCACGGCACGTTCGGCGAGTGTGTGGTGCTCGAGACGCTGGCGCTGTCGATCTTCAACTTCGACTCGGCGGTGGCTTCGGCCGCCGCCCGGATGGTCAGTGCGGCCGGTGGGCGCCCGATGATCGAGATGGGGTCGCGCCGCGCCCACGAACAGGCCGCGGTCGCCGCGGCCCGCGCCGCCTACCTGGCCGGGTTCACCGGATCGTCGAACCTGGAGGCCCAGCGCCGCCACGGCGTGCCGTCGCTGGGGACCAGCGCCCACGCCTTCACTTTGCTGCACACCGTCGACGGGCAGCAGCCGTCCGACTGGGAACGCGCGGCGTTCCGGTCGCAGGTCGACGCCCTGGGAGTGGGTACCACGCTGCTGGTGGACACCTACGACATCACCGCCGGGGTCGACAACGCCGTGGCGGTGGCGGGCCCACAGCTGGGCGCGGTCCGGATCGACTCCGGCGACCTCGGCATGCTGGCTCGGCAGGTGCGCGACCAACTCGACGGTCTCGGAGCCACCGCCACCCGCATCGTGGTGTCCGGGGACCTCGACGAGTTCGCCATCGCGGCGTTGCGCGCCGAGCCGGTCGACTCCTACGGCGTCGGCACCTCGGTGGTCACCGGATCCGGCGCGCCCACCGCCGGGATGGTCTACAAGCTGGTCGAGGTCGACGGCATCCCCGTCGAGAAGCGCAGCAGCCACAAGGAGTCCCACGGCGGAAGAAAGCAGGCGGTGCGGTTGGCCAAGGCCTCCGGGACCGTCGTCGAAGAGGTGGTCCACCCGGTCGACGAACCACCCCAGACCCCGGCCGAGCTGACCGCCCGCCGGCTGACGGTGCCGCTGGTGCGCGGCGGTGAGCCCGTCGCCGACCTGAGCGTCGAAGCCGCCCGCGACCGTGTCGCGGCCGGACTGCACAGCCTGCCCTGGGACGGGCTGAAACTCTCCAAGGGCGACCCGGCCATACCCACCCGGATGATCGCGCCGACAGCGCGCCGGGGCTAGCGGCGGTGTCGGAGACGTCCGGGCCCGGCGAGGTCGGCGAACTGCTTGCCACCGCGGCGGCCGCGCTGCTGTCTCTTCT
>NZ_JBSWXU010000179.1:0-9817 GCF_056160785.1 Mycobacterium sp. ABE4_509
GCGCAGCGGACCGCCGGCCGGCTGGCCGCTTCGGCGGGTGCGCCGGTCGTCCCGATGATCGCGCTGCTGGCCGGGGTGACACTGACCGACGACGACATGGCGGCGTTGCGGGTACTGGTGTCCGATCCGCCCGACATGACGTCGACCGACGCGTTCGTCGCTGCCGAACACCGGCTGCCGGCGGCCCGGCGGGCCCGGCTGCTGGCCGCGCTGGACAGGTTCGGGCTGGCCCATGCGCTGCTGGCCGTCGGCGCCGGGGCACAGACACCCGAGGTGGTGGGCGGGCTGCACGAGCTCAGTCAGACCGGCCGGGTGCTCGAGCAGCTGGCCGCCGCGGCGGCGCCGGTCCGGTACCGGCGGGCCCGCGCCGCCGTGCACGAGCTGGGCGTCCTGGCGGCGCGGACCGATGACGACGGGCTGGCGGCGTTCCTCGCCTCCGACGCCGTCGTGCTGGGGCTCATGTCGGCTGCCGTGGACGTGGTGCGGGCCTGCGGGGGCCGGGTCGACCACGCCGACACCCCGGAGGCGCAGCTGCACCGGGCGGTGCACTGGCGGCGCTACGCCGGCGGTCCGGTCAGCCCCGTCCATCGGCGGTGCGCCGCCGACATCACGCGCGGGTCGTTGCGGCTGATGAGCCGGGACCGATGACCGCTGAGGTGACGGTGCTGGTGGCCGGGCCGCCCCGGGCGGGGGCCACCAGCCTGCTCGCGCGACTGCGCGAACGGATACCCGGGGTGCGGTTCGTGGAGGCCGGCCAGCAGACAGCGCAGCCGGCCGTGGTCGTGTTCGTATGCTCGGCGGTCGCGCCGATCACCGAATCGGACTGTGCGCTGGCGGCACGGTCGGCCGGGTGCACCGACGCGGTGATCGCGGTGCTGGCCAAGATCGACGACCACCGCGGCTGGCGGGAGGTGCTGGACGCCAACCGCAGGGGCCTGGCGGCCGCGGTGCCCCGGTTGGGGTCGGTGCCGTGGGTCGGGGCAGCACCGGCCCCACGCCTGGGTGAGCCGTCCGTCGACGGTGTCGTCGACCTCGTTCGAGCCGCACTCGACGACCCGGGTCTGGCCCGGCGGAACACCCTGCGCAGGTGGGAGGACCGGATCGCCACCGCGGTCACGGTGCTGCAGGCCGGGGCGGCGCAGCGGCAGGCGCAGCGCGATGTGCTGGCAGCGCGGCGGGACGCACTGGTGCGTGCCCGGCGGATGGCGGCTTCGCAGCGGGCGGTCTCGGTGCGCGGCGCGATCCAGCGGACCCGGCTGGAATCGACCTTCGCCGCCCGCGACCGGTGTGCGGCGCTGCGGGCCCGGCTTCTCGAGGCGCTGGCCGATACCGGCCGTGCGGGTCTGGCCGGGGTGCCCGGGCAGGTGCGACGGCAGTGCGGTGAGGTGGTCGCCGAGGTCGACGAGCTGGTCTCGGCGCGGCTGCGGGACGTGGCCGGAGAATTCGCGGTCCCGCAGTTCGCCCGGCCTGGGCCGCTGCGGGAGCCGAGGATCGCCGATCCGCCGGTGCGGGCGCGCCGGCTGGAAGCCCGGTTGACGACGGTGCTGGGGGCGGGCTTCGGAATCGGTGCCGGCCTGGTGCTGGCCCGGTTCCTAGGTGGGCTCGCACCCGAACTGACGGTCGCCGGGGCGGTGGCCGGCACGCTGCTCGGACTGGGTCTGACGGTGTGGGTGGTGGGCGCACGGGCGGTGCTGGCGCAGCGCGCGGTGCTCAGCGGTTGGGTCGTCGAGGCGACCGCGGCAGCCCGCGCGGTACTGGAGGAACGGATCGCGACCCGGCTGCTGGCTGCGGAGTCGGCTCTGACCGCGGCCAATTCGGAGACCGGCTTGGCCGAGGACGCCGTTGCCGCCGAGCGCATCGCCGCCTGTGCGGCCGAATCGGCCGAACTGGCGCGGTTCGCGGAGCGCAGCGACGGGCTGTGGCGTGCGTGTGAACCGGGTCTGGGGCGCGCT
This sequence comes from Mycobacterium sp. ABE4_509, assembly GCF_056160785.1. NCBI lineage: Bacteria > Bacillati > Actinomycetota > Actinomycetes > Mycobacteriales > Mycobacteriaceae > Mycobacterium > Mycobacterium sp. ABE4_509. The sequence goes on from NZ_JBSWXU010000179.1 coordinate 1,953, forward strand.
CTGGCGGCGGTGCGCCACGGATTGCGGATCTCGAAGCAGGGCCCCACACTTGTTACCGAGCGGTAGGCGACCCGGTCGGGGCCATCTGAATCGTTCTTGTGAGTGAACGGACATAGTCCTGAATTACCGCGGGTATGTCACCCGCGTTAACCTCAATACCAGGGGCGGCGCGGGCTGCTGACTATTCAGGCCCTTGGCGTGGAGATCACGCAGCTGGCGTCCCGGCAGACACCTCGCAGGACGATGCAGGAGACGACACAGCATGACCGCAGCGACCATTCCGGGTTTGGATTCCGCACCGACGAAGCACGAAGGCCTGCTGGCCTGGGTGCGGGAGGTTGCCGAGCTGACCCAGCCCGACCGAGTGGCGTGGGCCGACGGGTCCGATGAAGAGAACCAGGCCCTGTGCGACCAGCTCGTCGAGGCGGGCACGTTCCAGAAGCTCAACTCGGAGAAGAAGCCGAACTCCTACCTGGCGCTGTCGGACCCCTCCGACGTGGCGCGCGTGGAGTCGCGCACCTTCATCTGTTCGGAACGGGAGATCGACGCGGGTCCGACCAACAACTGGATGGACCCGGCCGAGATGCGCGGCCTGATGACCGAGTTGTACCGCGGCAGCATGCGCGGACGGACCCTGTGGGTGGTTCCGTTCTGCATGGGCCCGCTGGACGCCGAGGATCCCAAGCTCGGCGTCGAGATCACCGATTCGGAGTACGTCGTGGTGTCGATGCGCACGATGACCCGGATGGGCACCAAGGCCCTGGAGAAGATCGGCGACGACGGTTTCTTCGTCAAGGCGCTGCACTCCATCGGTGCGCCGCTGGAGCCGGGTGAGAAGGACGTGCCGTGGCCCTGCAACGACACGAAGTACATCACCCACTTCCCGGAGACCCGCGAGATCTGGAGCTTCGGATCGGGCTACGGCGGCAACGCGCTGCTGGGCAAGAAGTGCTACTCGCTGCGCATCGCATCGGCGATGGCCCACGACGAGGGCTGGCTCGCCGAGCACATGCTGATCCTGAAGCTGATCTCGCCGGAGAACAAGGCCTACTACATCGCGGCGGCGTTCCCGTCGGCTTGTGGCAAGACCAACCTCGCGATGCTGCAGCCCACCATCCCCGGGTGGCGCGCCGAGACCGTCGGCGACGACATCGCCTGGATGCGTTTCGGTAAGGACGGCCGGCTCTACGCCACCAACCCCGAGTTCGGTTTCTTCGGGGTCGCGCCGGGCACCAACTGGGACTCCAACCCCAACGCGATGAAGACGATCGCCGCCGGCAACACGGTGTTCACCAACGTCGCCAAGACCGATGACGGCGATGTGTGGTGGGAAGGTCTGGAGGGCGAGCCCGACCACCTGATCGACTGGAAGGGCAACGACTACATCCTGCGCGAGACCGAGACGAAGGCCGCGCACCCCAACTCGCGCTACTGCACCCCGATCTCGCAGTGCCCGACGCTGGCCCCGGAGTGGGACGACCCGCAGGGCGTGCCGATCTCGGCGATCCTGTTCGGTGGGCGCCGCAAGACCACGGTCCCGCTGATCACCGAGGCCCGCGACTGGCAGCACGGCGTGTTCATCGGCGCCACCCTGGGCAGCGAGCAGACCGCGGCCGCCGAGGGCAAGGTCGGCACCGTGCGCCGCGATCCGATGGCCATGCTGCCGTTCCTGGGCTACAACGTCGGCGACTACTTCCAGCACTGGATCGACATCGGCAAGCAGGCCGACGAGTCCAAGATGCCGAAGGTGTTCTTCGTCAACTGGTTCCGCCGCGGCGAGGACGGCCGGTTCCTGTGGCCCGGCTTCGGCGAGAACAGCCGGGTGCTCAAGTGGGCGATCGAGCGCATCGAGCACAAGACCGACGGCAAGAGCACCCCGATCGGCATCGTGCCCAGCGCCGACGATCTGGACCTCGACGGTCTCGATGTCGATGCCGCTGATGTCAACGAGGCGCTCGCGGTCAAGCCCGACGAGTGGCGCAGTGAGCTTCCGCTGATCGAAGAGTGGTTCGAGTTCGTCGGGGAGAAGCTTCCGACCGGCATCAAGGACGAGTTCGACGGCCTCAAGCACCGCCTGGCCGAAGCGGACTGAGCCCGCACCCCAACGCAGGAGCCCCTCGTTCCCCTTGCGGAACGGGGGGCTCCTGCGTCGGGACGCGAATTCCTTGACACCCGTCAAGTCATCCGTCGTAGAGTCATGCCATGCAGATTCGCGACACCGCCGTTGCCACCCCCGACAAGCCCGCCATCATCATGTATCCGTCCGGGGTGGTGGTGACCTTCGGGGAGCTGGAGGCCCGGGCTAACCGGTTGGCCCATCTGTTCCGCTCCGCCGGACTGGTCGAGGGTGACGTCGTCGCGATCCTGATGGAGAACAACGCCCACATGCATGCGGTGATGTGGGCCGCCCGCCGCGCCGGCCTGTACTACGTGCCGATCAACACCCACCTGACCTCCGCCGAGGCGGCCTACATCATCGACAACAGCGCCGCCAAGGCGATCGTCGGTTCGGCCAAGCTCGAAGCGACCCTGGCCGGCCTGGACGCCGAGCTCCCCAACGGGCTGCCCCCGCTTCTGGTGATCGCCGACGGGCAGCTCAACGGATGGCAGAGCTATCCCGAATGCGTTGCCGATCAACCGGACACCCCGATCGACGACGAGATCGAAGGTGACCTGCTGCAGTACTCCTCGGGCACCACCGGCCGCCCCAAGGGCATCAAACGCGAACTGCCCCACGTCGCCCCCTCGGAATCACCGGGGCTGATGGCCGCCCTGGTGTCGTTCTGGATGCATCCCGACACGGTGTACCTGAGTCCGGCGCCGCTCTATCACACCGCGCCGTCGGTGTGGTCGATGCAGACCCAGGCCGGCGGCATCACCACCGTGGTGATGGAGAAGTTCGACGCCGAGGGCGCCCTGGACGCCATCGCCAAGCACCGTGTCACCCACGCCCAATTCGTGCCGGTCATGTTCACCCGGATGCTGAAGCTGCCCGAGGACGTGCGCAGGTCCTACGACGTGTCGAGCCTGGAGCGGGTGATGCACGCCGCGGCGCCGTGCCCGGTGGAGATCAAGAAGCAGATGATCGACTGGTGGGGGCCGATCATCGACGAGTACTACGCGTCCTCCGAGGCGCACGGGTCGACGCTGATCACCGCCGAGGAATGGCTCACCCACCCCGGGTCGGTGGGCCGCCCGCTGGCAGGTGCGCTGCACATCGTCGGCGAGGACGGCAAGGAGCTTCAGCCGGGCCAGCCCGGGGAGATCTACTTCGAGGGCGGCTTCGACTTCGAGTACCTCAACGACCCGGACAAGACCGCGTCGTCACGGCACGCCAGCGGCTGGAAAACCGTCGGCGACATCGGCTACGTGGACGAAGAGGGCTACCTCTACCTGACCGATCGCCGGCACCACATGATCATCTCCGGCGGCGTCAACATCTACCCGCAGGAGGCGGAGAACCTGCTGGTGACCCATCCGAAGGTGATGGATGCCGCGGTGTTCGGCGTCCCCGACGACGAGATGGGCCAGCGCGTCAAGGCTGTCGTGCAGACCGTCGAACCCGGCGACGCCACACCCGAGTTCGGCGACGAGCTCCTCGATTGGCTACGGGATCGCCTCGCCCACTACAAATGCCCGCGCTCGATCTCCTTCGAGGCCCAGCTGCCCCGCACCGACACCGGAAAGCTGTACAAGCAGGAGCTGATCGCGAAATACTCGCGCTGATGCACGTCGTGGACCTCGCCCAGGCGCCGCCGCTGGAAGCCGTCGGCCCACCGGGCGTGGTGGTGGCCACCGGAGACCTCGGGGCCCGGCATGCCGAATACTGGCTGCAGCAGGCCAGTTTCACGCTGCTCGAGCAGCCCTGCGACGACCGCCGCACGGTGCGGGTGGACTCGGTTGCAGGTGCCCTGGCCTCGCTCGAGGAGCGCTGCACGACCTGGCCGACGGCCGCCGCGGTCGGTGACGACGTGCTGCGCGCGGTGAACACCGAGGCCCCAGCGTATTCCGGTGTCATCACCGAGTCACTGGCCTACTCCACCCTGCAGGGCGGATCGGAGTTCGCCGACTGGCTGCACCGTCGAGGCCCGAAAACGGTGCCCACCGAGGACGATCCGGTCCTCATCGACCGCGGTGGCGACACCGTGTGCATCCGGTTCAACCGTCCGTCGCGGCACAACGCGTTCTCCACCGGCGCGCGGGCCGCACTGCTCGACGCGCTCGAAGTGGCCCGCCTCGATCCGTCCGTGCGCGAGGTCGTGCTCGGCGGAACCGGTCCATCGTTCTGCAGCGGTGGCGACCTGGCCGAATTCGGGTCCTTCGCCGATCCGGCCGCCGCGCATCTGGCCCGCACCCGGCACAGCCCGGCTCTGGCCCTCGACGGCCTGCGCGCACTCTTCGGGAACCGGTTGCGCGCCGAGATCCACGGGCAGGTGCTCGGCAGCGGCCTGGAGATGGCGGCGTTCTGCGGCCGGGTCACCGCGGATCCCCGGACCCGGTTGCGGCTGCCCGAACTCGAACTCGGGCTGATTCCCGGCGCCGGGGGCACCGTCAGCATCACCCGCCGGATCGGGCGGTGGCGCACCGCGTTCATGTTCCTGTCCGGGGTGTTCGTCGACGTGCCGCGGGCGCTGGAGTGGGGTCTGGTCGACGACCTCGAAGATGCGGTCTGATCTGCCCTGTTGTCGCTACCGGTGTCAGCCCGACCGGCGCAGCGTCACCCGGTAGGTGTACTGCTCGGGCAGGAACTGGCTGACGGCCAACTCAACCGGCCGGCCGGTGCCGTCGGTGTAGAGCCGGTCGACGCGCAGCATCGGGTGCCCGGGTTCGCAGGACACCGCCGCGGCCGCTGCGGTGTCGGCCGCGGCCGCCGTGATCGACTGGGCGGCCTCGGCGATCGGCACCCGAAGGCGGGGTTCGAGCAGCCCGATCACGGTGTGGGTGCTGACCGCCCCGGTTGCCAGATGCGGCGAATCGAGGACGAAGTCGGCGACCTCGGGCGGCAGGTGGATCGTGGTGAGGCCGAACGGGGTACCGTCGTGCAGCCGCCGGAACACCACAGAGAAGACGATGTCGCCGTCGAGGCGAAGCCGGCTCGCCGCCTCGATGTCCACCCGGCGGTGCAGCCCGTCGAGCACCTGCATCGTGGTGTCCTGGGACAGGCTCATCAGATCCTCGATCGACCCCAGCTGTCGCAGGTACCGTCGCCCCTGCTCGCCGGCATAGCTGCCGCGTCCGGGGACCCTGAAGACGACCCCCTCGGCCACCAGGTCCTGAAAGGCCCGCCGGACGGTCTGGCGTGACAACCCGTGCCGTGCGACGAGTTCGGACTCGGTCGGCAGCCGGGTGCCGTCGGGATACCGGCCCGCCGCGATGTCGGCCCGCAGTTGTTCGCGCAGCACCTGGTAGGCCGGTGCGGCGGTCATCAGATGCCGCCCCTGGCCACCAGCTGTCCGGCGATGACGTTGCGCTGGATCTCGTTGGTGCCCTCGCCGACGATCATCAGCGGGGCGTCGCGGAAGTAGCGTTCGACGTCGTACTCGGTGGAGTAGCCGTAGCCGCCGTGGATGCGCACGGCGTTCAGGGCGATCTCCATGGCGACCTCGGAGGCGAACAGCTTGGCCATGCCGGCTTCCATGTCGGCGCGCTGGCCGGCGTCGTAGCGGTCGGCGGCGTGCAGGGTGAGCTGGCGGGCCGCGGTGAGTTTGGTGGCCATGTCGGCCAGATAGTGGCCCACCGCCTGGTGTTTCCAGATCGGCTGGCCGAAACTCTGGCGGTCCTGGGCGTAGTCGAGCGCGTCCTGCAACGCCGCCGAGGCCACCCCGAGCGCGCGGGAGGCCACCTGGATACGACCGGTTTCCAGCCCCTTCATCATCTGGGCGAACCCGCGGCCGGGGGCGTCGCCGAGTACCGCCGAGGCCGGGACCCGGCAGTCGTCGAAGCTCAGCTCGCACGACTCGACCCCCTTGTAGCCCAGCTTGGGGAGGTCGCGGGAGACCGTCAGACCCTCGCTGGGGTTGTCCACCAGCACCACCGAGATGCCGGCATGGCGCGGGCTGGCCTGCGGGTCGGTCTTGCACAGCAGCGCGATCAGCCCGGACCGCCTCGCGTTCGAAATCCACGTCTTGGAGCCGTTGATGATCAGGCCGGTGCCGTCGGCGCCGGCCGGGAGCGCGGTGGTGGTCATGTTCTGCAGGTCCGAGCCGCCGCCCGGTTCGGTCAGGGCCATCGTCGCGCGCAGTTCCCCGGTGGCCATGGCCGGCAGGTACCGCTGTTTCTGCTCCTCGGTGCCGAACAGGTCGAGCAGCTTGGCGACCACGGTGTGGCCGCCCATCGCACCGGCCAGGCTCATCCACCCCCGCGCCAGCTCCTGGGTGACCAGGACGTAACAGCGGGTCGACACCGGCGTACCGCCGAACGCCTCGGGGACCGCCAGGCCGTAGATGCCGATGCGCTTCATCTGCTCGATCCACGGCTCGGGGTAGCTGTTGGCGTGCTCGACGTCGCGGACAGCCGGTTTGACCTCACGGTCGACGAACGTCCGCACAGTGTCGACGAGCATGGTTTCCTCGTCGGTCAGCCCCTCGTTCAATGCGTCGCCTCCACCTCACAAAAGTACGGCCATTTCCACATCCGCAGTCCGGCGTTCCGGCACGATATTGACACACGCTGCAGATCGGTGCCAGCATCCCGGTGTGACTTTGTACGGCCAAATTCCCGGTGGGCCCTATTTCGACGACCTGGCCGTGGGCCAGGTGTTCGACACCGCACCGTCGATGACGCTCACGGCCGGCGCCGCCGCCGCACACCAGGCCATCATCGGCGACCGGCTGCGGCTGGCCCTCGACGGCGAGCTCACCGGGGCGGTGGTGAAGGCGACCGCGCCGCTGGCGCATCCGGCGCTGGTGTGCGATGTGGCGATCGGGCAGTCCACGCTGGTGACCCAGCGGGTCAAGGCCAATCTGTTCTACCGGGGGCTGACGTTCCACCGGTTCCCGGTGATCGGCGACACGCTCTACACCCGGACCCAGGTCGTCGGCCTCAAACAGAACACCGCCAAACCCGGCCGCGCCCCGACCGGCCTGGCCGCGCTGCGGATGACCACCATCGACGGGGTGGGCCGGCTGGTTCTCGACTTCTATCGCTGCGCGATGCTGCCGTGCAGCGATGAGCACGTCGAGACCGGACACCGCGACGATCTGTCCGGTGTCGGTGCGGCCGCCGGGGTGGCGGCGCCCGACCCCACCGCCGACTGGGATGCCGCGGCCTATCGCGAGCGGGTGCCCGGCCCGCACTTCGATCCCGCAGCGGCCGGCGTCGTGCTGCACAGCACCGCCGACGTCGTGACCAGCGCTCCGGAGCTGGCCAGGCTGTCGATGAACATCGCTGCCACCCACCATGATTCGCGTGTCGCCGGGCAGCGGTTGGTGTACGGCGGGCACACCATCGGGCTGGCCCTGGCTCAGGCCACCCGGCTGCTGCCCAACCTGGTCACCGTGCTGAGCTGGCAGTCCTGCGATCACACGGGTCCCGTCCAGGAGGGCGACACCCTCTACAGCGAACTGCACATCGAGGACGCCGAACCGCGGCCCGACGGCGGGGGTGGGGTGCTGCGACTGCGCTCGCTGGTCTACGCCGTGGCCGACTCCGGCGCGGACCGCCAGGTGCTGGACTGGCGCTTCAGTGCGCTGATGTTCTGAGCGCCGCCCCGGTCACAATGGTGTGGTGAGTCCCGTGTCCGTGCCCGCCGCCGTGCTCGCCCGCGCGGGTGCGCTCGCGCGGACCCTGGAGTCGCAGACGGGTGCCGGGGTGGATGCCGAGGAGCTGCTGGGCGGGCGCGCCGTGCTGCTCGGGCTGTCCGGCGC
>NZ_JBSWXU010000180.1:0-9678 GCF_056160785.1 Mycobacterium sp. ABE4_509
GTGGTGGCGCGGGTGCGGGCGCCGCCGGTTCGGGCGCCCGTTCCACGTACACCGTTCGGGGCGCCTGCTGCGGGGCCTCCTGCACGACGGGCACCGGCGCCTTGATCGTTTCGGCCGGCGGTGGTTCCGGAGGTGCCGGCACAGCCTCGACCGGCTCCGGGGCAGCCAGCTGCGGGCTGGGCACGATGGCGTTCTGGGCGGGGCTGGGACGCTCGTCGGCGGTCGGGCGGATGCTGACCGCCAGCGAGATCGCCAACGCGACGACGCCGATGACGAAGATCGACGTCAGCGCGCTGCCGACCAGCAGGAACGGCTTGCGGCCGTCGTCGAAGGCCCGGGCCTCGGTGGGGGCGAACTCGTCGACCTCCCCGGCGTCCTCGCCCGAGCCCGCGCCGACCTCACCGGAGCTGGCCGGTGCCAGCTGCGTCGCCGCACCGGCGGCGGCGAACGCCGAACCCGCGGTGGGGCCGTCGGGATCCTGCGAGTAGGCCAGGCCCACCGTGGTGGCCTCGAAGGCCGGTGCGGTGGCCGCGGCCAGGGCGGCACCGCGGGCCAGCGCCAGCTCGGCGTCCTCGGGCGCGTTGACCGGAATGTCGACCAGGTGCTCGAGATGGGCCTTGATGGAGGCGATGTCGACCCCGGCGCCGACCACGAACATGCCCTGGACGGCGTCGGCGTCCACCGCGTCGGCCATCTCGGTGAGCACGGCCATCGCGTCGGCACTGTGCAGGGTTCGGCTGAGCACCTTGACCACCGAACCGTCGTCGGTCTGCACCACCGACAGCGTGGCGGCGTCGCGGTTGACGAACATCAGCGCCGTGGTCTGGTAGCCGACGGCCTGGCCGACAGCCTGCGCCAGCGCGGCGGCGGCGTGCCCTTCGGAGACGAGCATGACGTCGTCGACGCCACCCGAGGCCAGTGCGTCACGCAGCGCAGTGGCCTCGCTGTGGTCGCTCCAGGTGACGCCGATCGAGCGCAGGTGATGACCGCCCGTCTCGGCGCTTTCCCTGGTGCCGAGCACCGCCGCGACGACCTGATCGGCGACGTTTGCCGAGCCGTCGGCGGTGTCGACGTCGAAGACGTCGTGGTCGACGGTGATACCGTCCGCTTTCTCGCCCTCGACCAGCACCATGCGGACCGTTGTAGGTGTCAAAGACACACCTAGCACGATGTCCACAGACCCTCCAATATATTTGCTAGCCCTTCACGGCCGGCCCTGTTGTCTCCAGCACGGCAAGCCGACAACTAGTAGTTCATCGCCGTGACCAGCGGCCGCGTTACACCGGATGCAGTTAGCTGACGGCAACGAAAATTGCCGTGCCCGGCACCGGCCGGAACCGACTGTACAAGCGGCGGTTAGGTGCCGGCTGTGAGCGCCCGGTCAGCTCGACTTGATGAAGTTCTGATAGGAGCGCGACGGGGTGGGGCCGCGCTGCCCCTGGTACTTCGAGCCCACCGTGGCACTGCCGTAGGGATGCTCGGCGGGGCTGGTCAGCCGCAGCAGGCACAGCTGCCCGATCTTCATGCCGGGCCACAGGGTGATCGGCAGATTGGCCACGTTGGACAGCTCCAGCGTGATGTGCCCGGAGAACCCCGGGTCGATGAAGCCCGCCGTCGAGTGGGTGAGCAACCCGAGCCGCCCCAGCGAGGACTTGCCTTCCAGCCGCCCGGCCAGATCGTCGGGCAGTGTGCAGCGCTCCAGCGTGGCCCCGAGGACGAATTCGCCCGGGTGCAGCACGAACGGCTCGCCCTCCTTGGGCTCGACCAGCGAGGTCAGGTCGTCCTGGCGCTGCGCGGGGTCGATGTGGGTGTAGCGGGTGTTGTTGAACACCCGAAACAGGTTGTCCAGCCGGACATCGACGCTGGAGGGCTGGATCAGGCTGTCCTCGAACGGGTCGATGCCGAGCCTGCCGGCGTTGAACTCGGCCCGGATGTCGCGGTCGGAGAGCAGCACGGCATGAGCGTAGCCGCCGGGGCGCCGGGCGGGGCGGCCCAGCCGCCCACGGCTACTCGGCGTCGCTGTCCCCGGAGTTCGACCCCTTGACCTTCTTGGGGCCGTCGGACTCCGTCGATCCGGCGGAGTCCCCGTCACCCTCGGAGTCCTCGGCGCCCCCGGGATCCGTGGCGTCCGAGTCGCTTCCCTCGGCGTCGGTGTCGGCGTTGTCGGCGTCGTCCGCGGACTCGTCCAGACCTGCCAGCGCGGACTCATCCTCGTCCGCCTCGTCCGACACCGTCTCGTCGACTGTCTCGTCGGACACGGTCTCGCCGGCAGGTTCAGAGTCCCCGGCTTCTTCGACGGCTTCTTCGACGGCCTCTTCGATGACCCCGGTTTCCTCCCCGGCCTCTGCAGGCTCGGCGTCCTCGTCGGCCACGTCGGTCTCCGCCTCGTCCGCCAGGCGCTCCTCGACACCCAGCGCCGCTACCTGGTTCGGCAGCGCCGACTGCGGGCCCGTCTCGGTCTGCTCGCCCGCCTCCTCGCCGGTGTCCTCGTCGTCCTCCTCGTCGATGACGCTGCGGTCCTCGGGGAACTGCCCCCACGGGGTGAGCAGGCCCGGCGCCGCGATGCGCTCGCCCCCGACTTCGCCGGTGATCAGCGGGCTGATGTCGCCATAGCCGCCGAACAGGAACCCGTCGAGCATGTGCGCGGGGGCGCTGAGAATGCCGAGCCACTGCCCGGGCGGATTACCGGCCATGCCGGCGTCGTAGATGGCGCGATGGGCCACCCCGAAGGCGCCGATCGCACTCACCACCGGGCCGACCAGCCGGGCGAAGGCATAGTCGACGGCCTCCGGCAGACGTTCGCGGATCTCGTCGCCGTGCGAGGGGAACGTCTGGGCCAGCACCTCGGTGACCGCGTCGGTGAACGGGCCCACCACCAGCGGCGCTATCGGCGCGAACAGTATGTCGGCGAGCAGCGAATAGTTGTAAGGCAGCAGATTCGGGTCTTCCCACTGTGCTCCAGGTATTCCCCAACCGACCTGGTTCCACAGCGCCGGGATTTCGCCGCTGAACGTGCCGATGCTCTCCTCGACGGCCGCCAGTGCCCCGGCGCCGAGCAGCTCCAGGCTGCCCAGCAGCGACAGCAGTTCCACGTCGGCGGTCACCACCGGAGGAGCAGTCTGTATGGTCTCGACGACCCGCGCCTGCGCGCGGGCTTCGTCGGCAGGGAGCGCAGCTACCGATGAGAAGGTGATCACGCTGGCGCCGGCGAGGACGACCCCTGTTGTGACCGACCGATGAAACGCTCTATACACCATGACGTGCTCGACTCCATGCCTGTGCTGGGGATGCGGACCGGCCGGAGCCTAACGAACCCGGTAGCAAATTTGGGGCCTACGTCTGCGGGCCCCTGCGCACCCGTTCAACGCTGGCGAAGATCGGGCCATCCGGCGGTGGACCGACCCCGACCAGGGCGGGCCGCCGATGCTGCTAATCTGACTAGCCACAGCGCCGATGTAGTTCAATGGCAGAACATCAGCTTCCCAAGCTGAATACGCGGGTTCGATTCCCGTCATCGGCTCCACGTCTGCCCGAACTCGCGAGCGCATCAGGGCGAGGCCGGCTCGGGGCTTCCGCAGCGCGACAACCACTCGGGCGAAGTTGTCTGCATTCTGCTGACACGGACACACCCACCGTGCCCGCATCGTCTCTCAGCAGGTCCGCCGCGCATGGCCCCCACAGTCGCAAACCCGCACCGACGCCCATCAAAATCCGATTTATCGACCTAACTCGGACTAACGCTATAGTTAGTCCGAGTTAGGGGACATCAATGCAACCGTGGCCCAGCCACCGCGCAGAGCAACGACCTTGGGCACAGACCCAACGGGGTGGTACCCGCGAGGACAGAACACTGCGTTCCGTCACGGTGTCGCTCCCCCCTTACATCGCCAACGTCGACACCGGCATCGACCCGGAGATCGCCGTCGAACTCGAAGCCGCCATGAGCGAGATTTCTCGACTCGACAGCACGCACGGGACCCACCTCGAAGCACTGGCCACTCTCCTGCTTCGAACAGAATCGGTGGCGTCTTCGAAGATCGAGCGCGTCGAAGCGAGCTTGGACGACTACGCGCGCGCGTTGCACGGCGGCAAAGGCAATGCGAGCGCGGTTTCGATGGTGGCGGCGACCACCGCCCTGAACGACATGACCGCGAGCGTCGATAGAGATACTCCTGTTCAGATGTCCTCGATCCTGCGCGCACACGAGGCGTTGATGCGAGACGATCCGACAGAGGGCCGGCATGCCGGTCGAATACGCAGTGTCCAGAACTGGATCGGTGGAAGCGACCACTCGCCGCGAGACGCGCTGTACGTTCCGCCACCGCCGGACACGGTGCAGGCGTACATGGACGACCTGATGGAATTCGCCAACCGAACCGACATTCCCGTTCTGATCCAGGCCGCCGTCACGCATGCACAGTTCGAATCGATCCACCCCTTCACCGACGGCAACGGCCGTATCGGCCGGGCACTCATCAACACCATCTTCAGGCGAAGGGGAACAACCACGCGCCTCGTCGTCCCTCTGGCATCGGCGCTTGTTGCTCACCGAGAGCGCTACTTCGGCGCGCTCAACACCTACCGCACCGGCGAGCTACGCCCACTTGTCGTCACTTTCGCGAACTCATCAAGGACTGCCGCCGCCGAATCACGAACTACTGCAGAGCGCCTGGCCGAGATACCGGTGCAGTGGCGAGAGATGGTGGGACCGACCAGGCGTCACAGCGCGGCCGACAAACTACTCCTGCTCCTGGCCTCGACGCCGATCGTGTCGTCCGACGATGTCGCATCACTTGTCGATGCACCTCGAAGCAGTCTGTTCGCCGCAATAAAACGCCTGCACGATGCCGGTGTTCTCCGCCCATTGACCGACCGCAAGCGGGACCAGGTCTGGGGGGCAAGCCTGGTGCTCGACGAACTGGCCGATTTGGGACGCAGGATCGAGCGAGCGAGCACGTAAGGGCGCCCCCGGGCACCCACTGCCCCTGCCTCAGGTGATGCGCGGCAACGGGACCCGCTCCCCCACCTCGCCCTGCTCGTCGCGCAGCGTCGGTGCGGCCAGGCCTTCCCGGAGCAGCCAGCGGGCCAGCTCCAGCGTCTCGGCGATCTCGGCGTCGGAGATCCGCAGCCCGTTGGGCTGTTCGCGCAGCGCGATGACTCCGTTCCACGATCCCCACAGGAAATGCGTGAGCCGCAGCGAGTCGACCGGGCGTGCCTCGCCGGCGGCGATGGCGTTGTCGATCTCGGCGGCGAACCCCGCCAGCAGGCTGCCGACCTGGTCGCGGATGCGCGCCTCGATCTCGTCGTCACCGGTCAGTGGCCGTGCGCCCGGACTGCGGTAGGCCAGAAAATGGAAAGCGTGCGGATGCTCGAGATGGAAGCGCAGGTAGGCGTCGCCGCCGGCCAGGACCCGTTGCAGCGGCCCCAGCGACGGGTCGTCCACCCGCCTCATGTAGTCGGCGAACAACGTCAGCGCCCGGTCGACGAGGTGCAGGTAGACGCCACGCTTGCCGTCGAAGTGGGTGTAGATCGAGCCGACGGAGACGTCGGCGGCCTCGGCGATCTCCTCGATCCTGGCCCCGTCGTACCCGTCGCGGGCGAACACCACTTCGGCCGCGTCCAGGATCTGCGCGCGGGTCCGGGCCCGCCGCCGGTCAGCACGGGCGGCCCCGGTGGTCCGTCTGGTCTCGACCTCGCCGGCGTGCACCGCCCCAGACTAGGCCACCCAGATTTTTTACAAGTCTATTCATTTTATGAATCTACTTATAAATATCTGTTGGAGCTGGCATCCTGGCCGATATGAAGGACCACGCAGACGTCGTGATCGTCGGAAGCCGCTGCGCCGGGTCAGCGGCCGCCATCACCCTGGCGCGCCGCGGCCGCAGCGTCATCGCCGTCGACAGCGCCACCTTTCCGTCGGACACGTTGTCCACCCACCTGTTCTTCACCCACCACTGGGCCGAGCTGGAACGCCTCGGCGCGCGCGACCGGGTCATGGCGCTCGGGGCGCCGCTGCACACTCGCGCAGGCCTAGGGTCCCCGGGTGTCGAGGTTGTCGGCCCGTCCAGCCGGGTCGACGGATTCTCGGCAGGTGCCTGCGTCCGGCGCCCCGGCCTGGACCTCGCGCTCGTCGACACCGCGCGCGAGGCCGGCGCCGAGATCCGTGAGCAGGTCCGGGTCACCGGCCTGCTGCGCGAGCGCTCCGGCCGGGTGTGTGGCGTACAGACCCGCCGCCGCGACGGCACCGAATCCGAGATCGGTGCGCGCCTGGTCATCGGCGCCGACGGGCGCCGCTCGACGGTCGCCCGGCTCGTCGGCGCCCGCGAGCACCATCACTGCGACAACCAGCGCATCCTGGCGTTCGCCTACTACGACGATCCCCGCACGGAGCTGCGCGACCTGGCCATGCAGTGGCGCTGCGACGACGACCTCGTCACCGTCTTTCCCTGCGACGGAGAGCAATCGGTGGTCCTGTTGATGCCACCCAGGCATCGGGCCGACGAGTTCCGGGCCGATTCGACTGCGGCGTTCGACGCCACGGTGCGCCGGATCGAGCCGTTCGCGCGGCGCCTCGAGGGATGTACGCGCGCCACCGGCATCCGAATGTCCTATTCGCACCCGAGCTACTTCCGTCATTCCCACGGCCCGGGCTGGGTGCTGGCCGGCGATGCGGGTCACTTCAAGGACCCGGTGACCGCCCAGGGCATTCGGGACGCGCTGCGATTCGGCCGGCTACTCGGCGAAGCGGCCGCCCCCGTCCTCGACGACCCGGCACTGCTCGACGACGCGCTGGCAGCCTGGGAACGGGACCGCGATGCGCAATGCCTGGGCATGTATCAGTGGGCCAACCTGCTCGGCAGAGCCGACGACATCTCCCCGATCGAGAACGCCGCCTACCGCTGGTTCGCCACCCGACCCGACGGATTCACCGAACTGGCCGATGTGTTCAACCGCAAGACCACAGCCCAGCAAGCGTTCAGCATCCCCCGGCTGGTGCGGTGGGCGGCCGCCGCCGCGCGAGACCCCGAGGTCGACCAGTCAGCACTGCGACGCACCCTGATTCGTGACGTGCGCCGGGAACTCGACCGCGTGATCGAACATCGGCTGTTCTCCCGGCGGCGCGAGGCGTCGGCGCGCCTGGGGGCCGCCCAGCCGTGACGTCACTCTGACGTTGAGGACAATTCCCACCGCCGGGGACGGCGCGGGGGTTAGATTCCGGACGTGACTCGGGGACACGTGCTGCTTTGGTTGGGAACGGTCGGGGCGAGCGGCTGCATCGCACTGGGGGTCGGGTCCGGTGTCGCATCCGCCGACACGGATACCTCGGACAGCTTGACCAAGACCAGTCAGTCGAGCTACCGCGACTCGCAGCGCTCGGCCGAATCCGGGGCCTCGGCGTCCGCTGCCACCGACACCGGGGATTCGGACAGCTCCGCCGACCCCGATACCTCCTCGTCGTCGGACGGACCGGCCGACACCAGCCCCGCCTCCGAGTCCGACAGCATCGACCTGGACACCGAGGCCGGCGAGTCCACCATCGACCTCGACGTGACCGACGACTCGTCAACAGGTGATGACGCCACGTCAGCAATTGACGACGAGGCGATCGAGGAGGGTGCCGAAGTTCCGAGCGCTCCGGCCCGTAGCCCCGGCACCCCCGCCACGGCGGCCTCGGCGACGACCGACCTCACCGCCGAGCCCGTGGCGTCGACCGAGAACGACGCGACCGATACAACGTCGGGCGCCGGCCCGGCATCGACTCCCGCCGAACCGGCTGCCGTCGCCGCCGAACCGGAGACGACCGAGGCGACAGAGACCGAGGCGACCGAGACCGAGGCGACGGAGACCGAGGAGCCCGCCGGGGCGGCCGCGGCGGCGGTGTCGACGGTGACCGGTGTCCAGACCGGCCGCTCCACCCTGACCATCCCGATCGGCCCGCACGGCTTCACCACCGCCGCGGACTGGTACTTCCCCACCCAGGCCGACGGTTCGGTGGACGCGACCGGCGTCATCTGGCTGCAGCACGGCTTCCTGGCCAGGAACTGGTTCTACTCGGACCTGGCCCAAACCCTGTCGCAGCAGACCAACAGCATCGTGGTGGCCCCGAACCTGCCGTCGTTCCCGGCCCTGCTGCGCTGCGGCGGCTGCTGGATCAACGACCCCTGGACACAACAGGCCGTCGCCTCGATGTTCGACGGGGACGAGGCGTCGCTGACCGCCAGCGCGAACGCGGCCGGCCTGGTCGGCACGCTGCCGCAGGACTTCGTGTTGTCCGGCCATTCCGCGGGCGGCGGTTTCGCGACCGCGACGGGCGGCTACTACGCCGCCGACCCCGACAACAGCGGCAGCCTGCGCGGCGTGGTCATGTACGACGGTGTCTCCTTCGCCGGCCTGGCCGGTTCCCTGCAGAACCTCGACGATCCGTACATCCCGGTCTATCAGATCGCGGCACCACCGCAGATGTGGAACGCGTTCGGGTCCACCACCGACGAGTTGGTGGCCGCGCGCCCGGACCGCTTCGTCGGCGTGACGCTGGCCAACGGGTCGCACGTCGACGCCATGCTGGGCGGCCATCCGATCCTGGACTTCTTCGCCCAGCTGGTGACGAAGTTCTCCCCGCCCGGCAACACCGCGGCCGTGCACACCCTGGCCACCGGCTGGATCAACGACATGTACGCCGGGCTGGGGCCCACCGACGGCACCGGGATCTACGGTGCCCCCGACGAATACATCGTGCTGGGCGACGCGGCCGCGGTTGTGCTCGCTCCCCCGCCGGTCGTCGACGTCGACCGCTACCTGGGCACCTGGTACGAGGTGGGCAGCGTCAAGCAGTTCTTCTCGATCGGCCTGGTGAACACCACCGCCGAGTACAGCCTCAACCCCGACGACTCGATCAAGGTCGTCAACTCCGGCAACTACTTCGTCAACAACGGGCCGCTGTCGCGGATCGTCGGGGCCGCGCTGCCGGTCAACGCGGATAACAACAAGCTGAACGTGAGCTTCTTCGGCCCCGTCTCGGCCAACCCGCCGGGCAACTACTGGATCGTCGACCTCGATCCCGACTACCAGTGGGCCATCGTCAGCGACCCCACCGGCTTCAGTGGGTTCCTGCTCAGCCGCACCCGCACCGTCTCCGACGACCAATATCGAGAACTGCTTGACCGGGCATCGGTCAAGGGTGTCCGTGGCTGGATCACCCCGACCCGGCAGCCGGCGGCGATGACCACTACCTCGGTGTAGCCGGCCCCGGGTTTCGACGGCGCGGAAACGGGCATAGAACCGTTCGTGACGAGCGCCTACACCGATTTCGACGCCCCGCCGGTCGCACCCCAGGTCTATCCCCCGCAACAGGATTCGCTGCTGCTGATCGATGCGATGACCGACACCGGGCTGGCGTCCGGCGCCCGGGTGGCCGACCTGTGCACCGGCACCGGTGTGGTCGCCGTCGCCGCAGCCCGCGCGGGAGCCGCGCAGGTGAACGCATTCGACATCTGCCCGGACGCGGTCCAGCACGCCCGGCAGAGCGCGTTGGTTGCCGGGGTCGGCGTGGACGTGCACCGCGGATCCTGGGCCCGGGCAGCGGAATTCGCGCCGTTCGACCTGGTGCTCGTCAACCCGCCCTACGTCCCCGAACCGCCGGCCGCCACCGACGCCGGTGCACCGGCACCGGCCACCGCG